>DAOUPY010000095.1 GCA_030625925.1 Fusobacteriaceae bacterium
GGCAACCTTTTAGGAGGGAGGGAAGCGTTGCTTTGTTCCCTTTTGTTTATCATAGGAGTTTATTTTAAAAAAAAAGACAAGATCTTAATATTGCTACTCAGTGGAATAACCATGTTTTTGTATGTAAATTACAGCTTGAAAACTATGGATAGCCTCAAGGCAGATAAGACTTATGAATTTCAAATAGATGTGGTTTCAGACAGAACTAAGATAATAAAAGCTGATGGGAAATATTTGAAGGAAAACTATTATCCTGTTTTGGATAGCTTTTTAGAAGATGGCTCCTATAATGTCTTAGGGAAGGTAGATAAAATAGAAGATAGCAGGGTAGAGTTACAGATTATAAAAGATGAAAGGATAGAAACTACGATTAAAGATCTCTTAAATAACAAAGTAGAAAAATTAGTCTCCACCTTTCCCTATGAATTTCAAAATTTTACAAAAGCAGTTTTATTGGGGAGAAAAGAGGGAATCTCTGAAGAAACCAGAGAAAAATTTAACTATACGGGTACTTCCCATATACTTGTAATATCAGGGCTTCACATAGGAATAATAATATTTTCTATATTAGCTCTTTTAAAAAGTTTTCCCTATCAGATCAGATATATACTGGCTGGAATAATCCTCACAGCTTATTGTTATGGGGTAGGGTTCACTCCCTCTGTCCAGCGTGCATATATTATGGGGGTATTATACTTAGGTGCTAAGATCTTTTATGAGGAAAGGGAGATGAAGAAAGCATTGATGCTGGCTTTTATGGTATCTCACTTTATCAACCCTTATGCTGTTAGGAGTATCTCTTATCAGATGTCCTATCTGGCACTGGCAGGGATCTTATTTTTATATCCTGAAATCAAAAAATATTTAGAAGAGTTTCTCCCTAAGAAATTAAAAAAGTATAAAGCAGTAGATTTTCTTATCTTAAGTTTTTCCATACAACTTATTTTAATCCCTATATTTTTGTATTATTTTAGAGTTTTACCATTATTTTCATTTTTACCAAATTTGATAGTAATTCCAGTGGGTTCAGTGGCCGTTCAAACTTTATTTGTAGCACTTTTGTTATCTTTTGTGGGTCTGGGAAAGATCTTAATTCCCTTGGGATATTATCTGTATAAACTTCTTATTTTTATAATAGATATATTTTCTAAAATTCCCTTTTTAACTTTGTCATTTTATGTTAAAATCTCTTTATTGTTATATATATTTCTATATCTTATAATATTATTATTTATCCTCTTTGAGAGGGAAAAAATAAGAAAATATTGGTATATAGTTTTGGGGATAATCCCATTAATATTTATAGTCCCATCTCAGAGGAGAGAAAAATTAGATTTAAAATGGATGAACTATAGAAGTACTCCTAATAAAGTCTTATTTTTGAATAAAAAACCAGAGAGAAGGGAGCTCCTCCTGTTAAAAGACAGCGGAATAAATAGATTAGACTATATAGTGACCTCCTATGAAATGAAAAATAAGGAATTAAAGAAAGCTTATCCCGAGGCAGTAACTACTGTACTAAATAAGGGTGAGGGAATAAAGGCAGGAGAGGAATATTTTATAAATGAAAAGGGAAAGATTATAATTCAAAAGTCAGAAATTAGAATCGAAATTTTTTAATACAGATAAGATAGGTTGAAGAAGGATTAACACAGAAAAAACTTCGTCACGAAGATTCACCGAACCTCTCTTTTGTTCTCCCCCGATTCACAAGTACTAAAAAGAAATTTTGCGATGTGATAAAGGGGGAGATGTCTAAGGGACAGTAGGGGTTATTTGTGTAAATTAAATTTAAAAATTACTGAAATCTGTGTCAAAAAAATCTATTTTGATTTAGTAATAATATGTGCAACTCGTGACTAAAAAAACTATAAAATTTATGGTGAAAAAGAGAGGTGAAGGATGAAAGAATTTTTTAATGATTTTAAATATGTGAATAGAGATATGCCTAAATCTACCAAGATAATCTATGGAGGTTTAGCAGGTTTATTACTGGTATTTCTCATGGGCCGGTTAAAAGAAAATCCAAGGATTCTAATTATGATAGGGGTTCTCATGATGTCGGTCATACTACATGAATTAGCTCATGGAGTGGTGGCCTATCTAAACGGAGATTCTACAGCGAAACTCATGGGGCGTTTGACTTTGAATCCAGTAAAGCATATAGATCCCTTGGGGATGTTATTGCCAATAGGACTTATCTTGATGGGCTCTTCATTTGTTATCGGATGGGCAAAGCCTGTACCTGTAAACTATCGAAATTTAAAAAAGGGTGAATTTAGTGTTTTCATGGTATCTATAGCTGGAGTAGTTGTGAACTTTGCCTTAGCCTTTTTAGGGGCTACGATAATTAAGTTTTTTCCAGAAGTATATATAGCAAATGATATTGTTGGTGCGGCAACAGGTTATTTAATTAGGATAAATTTAGTTTTGGGGGTATTTAACCTTCTGCCTATCCCGCCTTTGGATGGATCAAAGATTCTATGGAGTCTGGGAGGAGATGGGATAAAAGATATGGTTGAGAATTTAGACAGGTATGGGTTTTTTATAATAATTGCCCTAAGTTATCTAGGTATATTATGGAAGATAATTGATCCGATATTTGGTTTTTTAGTGAATGTTTTAAATATGTATATACAGTAAAAGTCAGTTAAGAAGCGATGTTTCACAGTGACTAAAAATTTGAGAAGTTGTAGAAAATATAATGACTAAGAATGATAAATAATTAAATGTGATAGAGAGAATATTTAACCAAAATAAGTGAAATAAATATCAAAAGATAATATTGAAATTTCTAAAAAAAATTTCTAAAAACATTCTAATAATGTATTGAAAAAATAGGACAAATATGGTAATTTATACGGATAAGATGAAAAAAAGAAAAGATTTATAGGAAAATATGGAATAAACGGGGCAATTCCTCTTTTTATAATTTAACAATCTACATCTTAAATTATTATATTTTATTAGGAGGAAAAATGTTTCAAGTTATTTATATTTTAGGTGTTATGGCATCATCAATTTCAGGAGCCTTAAAGGGTGGAAAACACAATTTAGATGTATTCGGAGTAGCGGTAATAGGCGTGACTACAGGGTTAGGTGGAGGAGTGCTAAGAGACGTTATCATGAATCAAGTTCCTTTTGTAGTGAAAAATGAATGGATCTTATATATTTCATTGGGAGTATCTATTTTAGCATTTTATTTTTCAGACAAGGTAAAATATTACTATAGAGTAGTAAAAACATTGGATGCAGCAGGTCTTGCAGTCTTTGTAATAATAGGCGCAGATAAAGGGATAGATAATGGATTAGGTATATTGGGGATAGCTATTATGGCGACTCTTACAGGAGCTGTAGGAGGATTATTGAGGGATATATTCGTAAGGGAAGTTCCTTATATATTTAAAGAAGATGTGTATGCATCTCTTTGTATGGCATCTGGAGCAACCTATGGGATCTTAGTTCTTTATACAGATATAGATAGAATGTTATTAAAAAATATAGCTGTTATGGGTATATTTGCTATAAGGGTAGTTACGATTAAGTATAACATTCATTTATCTAAAAAAATAATATAAGGTGAGATAAAATGAAAACAATAGAAAAAGAGTGTGTAATAGAGTTTGAAATAAAAAAATCAAAATTTATAGGATATATCAAACCTATTTTTACAAAGAGTGAGGCAGAAGATTTTATAAAGATGATAAAGTTGAAACATCCCGATGCAAGGCATAATTGCAGTGCGTATAAGGTTTTAGAAAATGGTCAGGAATACTATAAGGTAGATGACGATGGGGAACCCAGTGGGACAGCAGGTAAGCCTATGGGGGAGATCCTAAATATATTAGGCCTGGATAATTTAGTGGTAGTAGCTACTAGGTATTTTGGAGGGATAAAATTAGGAGCCGGCGGACTTATTCGAAATTATGCTAAAACTGCAAAGTTAGCTGTAGAGGAAGCCGAAATAGTAGAATGGAATCCCAAAATAAATGTGGTAATAGAGTTTTCTTACGATAGGTCTGCTCAGATAGACAAATTATTGGAAAATGAAGAGGAGTTTTCCAAGGAATATGGAGAACAAATTCTCTATAGAGGAAGAGTTTCAGAAGAGGTTCTTTTAAAGTTAAAGGAAATAAGGGGAATTATATTGATAGAAAACTAAGGTTGAGTTATTCAACCTTTTTTATTGCAGATTAAAAAGACTTTCAAAAGAATCAACTTTAAAATCTGACTTGAAAAAAAGAGAAAAAAAAAGTATTATTTATTAGGAAGTAGAAATTAATATTGGAGGAGAGCTATGAAAGATTATATGAAGGAATATGAAGTATGGTTAAATTCACCATATATAGATAAAGAGGACAGAGAAGAATTAGCTTCTATAAAGGGAGATGAAAAGGAGATAGAGGAAAGATTCTATACTGAATTAGCATTCGGTACAGGCGGACTAAGAGGAGTAAGAGGAAACGGAATCAACAGGATGAATAAATATATGATCAGGAAAGCGACTCAAGGGTTTGCAAACTACCTGTTAGAAGTAGATGCAGAAGCTGTAAGAAAAAAAGGTGTCGTAATAGCTTACGACTGCAGAATCGGATCTGTAGAATATTCATTGAATACAGCTTTAGTATTGGCTGCCAATGGGATTCCTGCATATTTATTTGAATCACTTAGATCTACTCCAGAATTATCATATGCAGTGAGAGAATTGGGAACCCAAGCAGGAGTAGTAGTAACTGCATCCCATAATCCAGTAGAATATAATGGATATAAAGTTTATTGGAATGATGGAGCTCAATGTGTAGAACCTCATGCCAGCGGGATAGTAAATGGTGTTGCTAATGTTAAAGATTTAGGTGATATTAAACTTATCTCTGAAGAAGAAGCTAAATCACGTGGATTATTGATCATGGTGGGGAAAGAGTTAGATGATAAATATATGGAAGTTATAAAGAAAGAACAAATTATAACAGATATTCCAAATAAAGCAGATTATAAGATTGTATATACTCCACTGCATGGAACAGGGAGAGTACCTGTACAGAGAATATTGGATGAATGCGGGTTTAAATCTGTGTACACAGTACCTAGCCAGGAGATGCCAGATGGAACATTCCCTACTGTAGGGTATGCAAATCCTGAGGATCCAGCAGTATTTAAATTAGGAATTGAGTTGGCAGATGAAAAAGGTTCGTCAATTGTTATGGCAAATGATCCAGATGCAGATAGATTGGGAATAGCAGTAAAAGATAAAAAAGGGAATTGGTCATATCCAAATGGAAACCAAGTAGGACTATTATTGATGGAGTATATTTTGAAATTTAAAAAAGATATCCCTTCTAATGGTGCAGTGATTTCTACAATAGTCTCTACTCCTATGCTTGATGCAGTGGCAAAAGCTCATGGGGTAAAGATGTATAGAACATTGACCGGATTTAAATTCATAGGAGAAAAAATAAAGCAGTTCGAAGATGGAGTTTTAGATGGAAGTTATATCTTTGGTTTTGAAGAATCTTATGGATACCTGGTAGGAACTCATGCCAGAGACAAAGATGCTATTGTGACTACTATGATCTTGTCTGAGATGGCAGCTTATTATGAATCTATAGGGACAGATATCCCATCGGAATTAGATAAGATGTACGAAAAATACGGTTGGTACAAAGAGGGAATAACTGCAATAACTATGGGTGGAAAAGATGGAGCAGAACAAATAAACAATATCATGAAAACCCTAAGAGAAAATACTCCTACCCAGCTGCTGGGTCAAGATATAGTTGTGGTAAGAGATTTTGAACTACAGACAGAGTGTGATAAGGCAGCTTGTACAGAGGTTAAGTTAGATCTGCCAAAATCTAATGTACTTCAATTTGTTTTAGCTGATGGAACATACATAACAGCTAGACCATCTGGAACTGAGCCGAAGATAAAATATTATTTTGCTGTAAAGTCAAACAGTAAGGCAGAAGTAGAAAAAAAATTAGACAGATCTATGGTGGAATTTGGAGAATTTACAGTGGGGTTATAGCCCCTCTTCCCTGCTTAATGGTAGGAAGAAACCAAAGTGAAAAAATTATAGTATTTAAGAAAAACTAATATAGTTTAGAGAGGGCGACTCATAAGTAGAATTCTACTTGAGTCGCCCTCTTTTGTTTTTCAACATGTGTTTTATTGATAACAAAATAAGAATGTCTAATATTAATAATATAAATATTATTAATAATTAGTATTTATTTATTATATTGACATATTACTTTTTTAAGTGTGCCAACTCAGAAAGTTTTCTTTTTTTAATCAAAATAAGGATTTCAGAATATATATATATATATTCTGAAATCCTTTAA
>DAOUPY010000126.1 GCA_030625925.1 Fusobacteriaceae bacterium
GGCTATAAAACCAAAAAATTCTAGTTCAATAATTTATAGGGGAATTCCGAAATAACTAATTGATCAATTTTATCTTTTTCTAGACTTATAATCCTCTATTGCTGCCTTTATAACTTCTTCAGCTAAGACTGAACAATGTACTTTTGCTGCTGGTAAATCATCTAAAATTTCTACAATCGTTACTGCCGTATTTCAATCCAAATATTATGTTTGCTGCAGTCGTGGGAGAACTCTATGAATTGACTAAAAAATTTAATCTTAAAATTCAGATAGTTATCAATAAATTCGACCTGTCTTCCTACCATAGTGAGATGATTGAAAAATATTGTTCAGAAAGTAATATTACAGTAAGATTAAAAATTCCATTAATAAAACTATTCCTTCTATAGCAGAAAAAGATTTTTTCAATGAAATTAATTTTTCAATTTTTTCCTCCCAAAGTTCCGAAATAAGCATATTTGATATCTTAAAAAGGACAAGTAGATAAACTAAATCTACTTGTCCTTTTATTTATTGTTATTTTAATTCTTGTCTTTTTTTTTTTACATTTTGGATTTTGTCTGGGATAATTGATGATTTTAACTGGTATGACATTTTTCTGAACAATAAAAGCATCCATTCGATTTTGAAAAGATTTGTTTAGCTTTTTCTACTGCATCTTCACAACTATCAAAATGCCCAAGATATTCCCTATTTGCCGGACTAGGTAACTTTTCACAATCTTCCCTGTGTACCTCATGATCTCCATTGTCTTGTGGATTTTTATTAACATAGTAATTAGAACTTTCGGCTTCTACTAAACTGTTACTCATATTCTCTACCTCCTAATTTTTTAAAATAAATAAGTAAGTTGACTATAATATATAACATTTTTTTTAATATTCCTCCTATTTTTTATTTTAAAATTTTTAAAATTGATTAACTCCATAATTAATACAAACAGACGGCTGTATATTTGTACTGAAAAATAAAAGGATTTTTTGTTTTCTCTTGTAGATATAGTTTATTATCCCATAAAAAAATTATCTGATTTAAAAACCTATATTAGCCGAAAAAAGGAGCGATCATGAAGGAATTAATGCCTTTCTTTGAAATGGATAAATTTATTAACATCCTTGTTAAAATCTCTATCTTTGGAGGTCTTAATGATACCCAACTCTATAAAATCTTAAAGACATTACAAAAAGTAACATATAAAGATAAAGAATTTATCTTTAAACAGGGTGAAGCCCCTACCTATATCTATATAATACTCAAGGGAAAAATAAGACTAATTCAAGATATAAATTATACCAGTTACCAACTCTTTGAATTTGTAGAGGGAAACTGTATCGGCGAAGAGTCTATAATAGGAATACATCCACATACCCTGTCTGCGATAGCTGTAGGAGATGTGGAGCTTGCTGTGATCCCTAAAAAAATGCTTTTTGACTTCTACAATACCGATAAGGATCTTTTTTGTTTGTTAATTCTTAACATAGCTAGAGAGATTTCTCGCAGACTTAAGCAGACAGATAATCTACTCCTTCATTACATAGATAAAACAGATAAAAATTCCCATCCCGATTAGCAAGTGTTACATAATATTCAGATTGTGAAATAGGTTATTTTTATCGCACGTTAAAACTATCGTATGAAAAATCTTAAATTACTTATTATGCTTAATGTGAAAGTTACAGTATAAAAAATAGTCTCCTTTCGCTGAAAAGTTTTAAAATTTCTCTAGACTTCATTTCCAAATAAAAATTTAATTTTTATTATAAAAAAAATTAAAAATAGAATTAAAGACTCTTTTAGCCCCTAAATTTAAGAGTAAAACCATTACCAAGAGAATAGAACTTGCTGTAAATGCACCTTCTGTAGAAATCCCCTCAGAAGTTAATATATAGATGTGGTAAGGAAGAGCCATAAATGGTTTCATTATATCTCCTGTTTTCCCATACATTACTGCACCTGTCAGGATAATAGGAGCAGTTGCTCCCATTGCAAAACCACTGGCTAGGGTCAGAATATTTAAAATTTCAACCCTGCAGACTGGAAAAATCAACTTAATCAGCATATACTCCTTAGATACTCCCAAACTTTCAGACATATCTATCAGGTCTCGGGAAACCTCATTAAAACATTTTTCTAATTCTATTTCAATATACGGAAAGATCATTATTCCCAGAGTAAGAGAGCTGGCCAGCATACACCTTCCCAAGCCCATCTTTATTACAAAAAAATGATATCCAAACAGCCCTAATATAATCGATGGAATTCCTGCACTGCATCTGATCACTGCAGATAAAATTCTTTTTCCTTTCTTACAATAAAAAACATTATAAACTGCAGCAGCAACAGCCAGTATTCCTCCAAAAATCATTGAAAAAATACCTATTTCAAAGGTTCCTACCATTGCAGAAAATATTTTGCTATCCAATATAAAATCAGCTCTATAAAAAGGGTAGATAAATAATATTGAAACAATAATTATTAATAAAATCAAACTAAAATAAGATAAAAATTTTATAATTTTTTCCATTAAACCACCTGATTTCTTTTCAAAAAATATTCAAATAAAAAGCCGATAAAAATTAAAATTATTATTAAGAAAAAGCCTGCACTAGAAAGAGCATAATAATGAAAACTATCTATTTCAGCCGATCCCATTTCAAGTGCTATCAGCCCTGAAAGTGTTTCCCCTTTAGAAAAGATTGTAGGCATAACCTTAGAATTTCCTATTAGCATGATCACTGCCATAGTTTCTCCTACTGCTCTTCCAAAAGATAAAATCATTCCGGATATAATACCGTAGATGCTTTTAGGAAGTATTAATTTATATATATAATATTCCTGACTTACTCCCATAGATTTTGAGACTTCGATATATTTTTCATCTAATTTTCTTATAGTTTCAAATATTGTAGAAAGGCTATAGGGGATAACCATCACAGCAAGGAGAATTCCACCGCCTATAATAGTTTCTCCCGAAGTCATATTTAAATTTTTTTCAAATCCCTGAACAATGATTGCAAAACCTATTAATCCATAGATAACAGAAGGAATTCCTGTCATAGTTCTAAATACTGTCATAATAAGTTTATTGTTTTGTTTGACATAAAATACTAGTGCAACGGACACAAAGATGGATATTGGAAGGGATATTAGGACAGCTATCAATCCAGTATACAGAGTAGATAATATAAAAGGGAAGATCCCCACAATATTTTTTAAGGGATGCCATTTTTTCCCCAAAATAAAATCATTGACAGGATAATATCTAAATAATTTAATTCCTTCTATAAATGTATCCAATACTATAAACAATAAAATTATAAATGAAATCCCTGTAAAAAAAAATATAACCCATTTAATAAATTTCATTATTCATTATTTCCCTGGTATAAATCCTAAATTCTCAACAATCTTTAATCCATTATCAGAAGTTGCCAAATTTAGAAATATTGTTTCTGTATCGCTTAAACTACCGCTGGCTATTAAAAGTAATGGCCTGGAGATGTTGTAACTTCCATTTATAATATTTTCCTTTGTAGGAACTACTCCATTCACTTTTAAAGGTACTAGTTTACCTTTGTTCTGGTTAGCAAGACCAAAAGATACATAACCGATTGTGTATTTATTAGTAATGATTTTTTGTGTTAAAGCTCCCATAGACGGCGCTTGAATAACATCATCTTTGACATCTTCATCTCCCATTACGATTTTTTGAAAAACTTTATGAGCACCACCACTTAAATCCCTGGTTACTACAATGATTTCTTTATGCTCTAAAGAACTGTCTAAATTATCCCAGTATTTATAGTTCCCGGAAAAAATATTTCTTAATTGCTCATATGAAATATCATCTGTAAGACTTAAAATTGGACTCTGTGGATTAACGGAGATTGTCAATGCGTCTGTTCCTAATTTAAATTCTTTATAGTCTTTTATTTTCTTTTTTTCATTTTCGGAAACCTCTCTGGAAACCATACCAAAATCACTGGTTCCTTCAATTAAAGATTTTACTCCCAGACCAGAACCACCGCTGGTTACATTTAATTCTATATTTTTTTTAGGCAGATCTTTTTTCACCTTATCCCAAGTTTTATTTTGTGATAATTCTTCACTAATTTTATTAATTACAGGTGCCAGGGTAGATGAACCGGTAAAATTAATATCATTTTTAAACTCTTTTCCACACCCCATAAGCAATAATAACGTTAAACCAATCATAATTTTTTTCATTTTTTCCCCCTTATATTTTTTCTAATTGTAAATATTTTTTAGTTCTTTCGTCTTTTGGATCATCGAATATATCCTGAGTTTTGCCACTTTCGATTATCTCTCCTCCCTCCATGTAAATTAAATTATCGGAGATTCTTCTTGCTTGGGAAAGATTATGTGTAACAATGACAATGGTATATTCATGACATATTTCTTTCAATAAGTTCTCTATATTTAATGTGTTTTTTACATCCAGTGCCGAACAGGGTTCATCCAGTAAAATTACTTTTGGATTGACCATCAAAGTCCTGGCTATACACATTCTTTGCTGCTGACCACCAGATAATTTATTGGCCTCCATATTAAAATCATTGATCTCATCAAAAAGACCTATTTTTTTCAACATTTTTTCAACTAAATTATCTAGGTTATCTGTATTTTTATTGTGATACTTATACCCATAGGTTAAATTTTTATACACAGAAAAGGGAAGAGGTGTCGGGTTTTGAAAAACAAGGCCGATTTCTTTTCTGAGGGTCTCCCTTGGATATTTCAGGATGTTGTTTTCTAAGTATAAGATTTCCCCATCCTGCTGTAGTTCTTTATCCAGCATTAGATTTATTGATTTTAATAAAGTTGATTTCCCGCATCCGGAACTTCCGATAAGAGCGGTTATCTTGTTTTTTTCTATGTTTAAATCTATGTTTTTAAGGATTTCAACCTTATGTCTTACTGTCAGTTTTTTTATTTTTATTATCACCTGATACTCTCCGTCATTAATTTTGTTTAACTGTTACAAGAAAATCAATAATTTTCCCATTAGAATCAACAGCTCTATTCATATACTAAAATATAATTTCCATCTTCTATATGAAAGATTTTTTCTACTCCGGAAAAGATTAAATCCTGTATATCTTCCTCATAATGAAAATTTACACATACTCCGCAGTTGGAGCTTAATTTTCTTGGAACCGGCATTAGTTTATGTTTTATATTTTTTTTTTTGCACTCCCTGGATAATTTAATGGCATCTGAATGAGTAAAAAGAACCGCAATATATTCCTTCATTCTATCCCTCTGTCCTTATTATGTAGTCATCTTCCACTTCTGTCACTATAAAAGTATATCCTGCTGCCCTTAAATATTTTAAAATATTTTCCATGGAAGCGTTGTTGTCACTGATTATTTCCAGATTTTTTTCTCCATTTTTAACAGCCTGTTTAGTTTTTAACACAGGAATCGGACACGACAAACCTCTTGCATCTATTGTTACCATCTTTACTTCACCCCTACCTTTTTCTTTAAAAATTCAGAATTAAAATACGATATTAATAAAAGAATAAAAATACAAAC
>DAOUPY010000238.1 GCA_030625925.1 Fusobacteriaceae bacterium
TCACCAAAATAAAAGATTATTTCACTCCTAAAGGAGCGAGATACTTTGATGCCACGATTATTAAAATTAAGTGTAATTAAAACTTAATTTTAAATGTGGGATAGCAAGAAAAAGTATTCAAAAAGTGCCAGAAGTTTATAAGTTGTCTTAGTGGAGCAAGTCACAATCGTCATTGTAGGAACAGTACTGCTGAAGCTCAACGACTATAAACTTCAATTAAAAATCAAAGAGAGGTTTTAACTCAAAATAAGGTGTTTTAATCTGTGAAGATTAGAGATTTTTAATCCATATAAATCTGTGTAAAAAATGAATTTCAACCAAGAAAGAAAAAAATTAATCAGTGAAAATCAAAGCGATTATCAGATATAATTCACGTTCTGTGAAATTGAAATTTTAGAGAGGGTGAGATCATAATTTATAATGTTCATCGTCTTGGGAGAGACAAAGAGAGAGGCTAGAATACTGGAAAAGTACAAAATCTTTAGAGGAGTCATCAATTAATTTTGATGACTTTTTTGTTGCTTAAAATATAGAATATTGAAATTTTATGGAAAAAAACTCTATTTTTTAAATAAAATCTGTTATAAAATGCAAAAATTTTATATAATATAAGGGATGGAAATTATAATGGGAGGATTCTTGTGAATAAGTGTGTGTTTTTAGATAGAGATGGAAATATAAATGTTGAAAAAGATTATCTTCATAAAATAGAAGAATTTGAATTTATAGATGGAGCTAAGGAAGCGATAAAAATATTTAATGATTTAGGTTATTTAGTTGTAGTAGTGACCAATCAATCTGGAGTAGCCAGAGGTTATTATGATGAAGGCAGTGTGAAAGCTTTACACGATTACCTCCAAAAGGAAGTAAAAAAAATAGGAGGACATGTAGATGGATTTTATTATTGTCCGCACCACCCTGAAAAAGGTATCGGTGGATACAAATTAGATTGTGACTGTAGAAAACCAGAACCTGGAATGTTTTTAGCTGCACAAAAAGATTTAAATATAGATTTTTCTAATTCAATCATGGTAGGAGATAAGATTAGTGATGTAGAGGCCGGAAAAAATCTAGGGATGAGATCAATTTTGGTAAAAACAGGACATGGATCAAAAGAGGTGAAAAAATTAAAAAAACCTTGTGAAATCAATGAAACATTATACGAATTCGCAAAACAATTGGAAAGAGAGTCAAAAACTGACCACAAGAATAATTGAGTTAAAGGGGAAAAATTGTTATAATAAGGAGTTATATAAGTATGCATAAATTGAGTTTTTTTAATAAAATGTTTCCTAAGCAAAAAAATATTAAAGACATCGAAATAGGAGAAATCCGTATAGACAGCAGAAAGGTAGAAAAAAATGATGTTTTTATTGGGATAAGATCTGGAAACGAATATATTCAAGACGTATTGGAAAAAGGAGCTTGTTTGGCATTTTATGATGATATAAATATCAAAATAGAGGATGAGAGAGCTATTTATGTAGAAAATAGTATCTTGTTTTTACAGGAGCTGGCAAAAAAATATAGGGAAAGTTTGGATGTGACAGTTATAGGTATTACCGGTAGTGAGGGGAAAACTTCTACAAAGGATATTCTATATTCTATCTTATCAAAAAAATATAAAGGGAAGAAGACAAAAGGTAACTACAACAATCATATAGGCCTGCCCTTGACTCTCCTTCAACTAGAGGAAGATGATAAATTTATCGCTTTAGAGATGGGAATGAGTGACCTGGGAGAGATCAGGCTGTTAGGAGAGATAGCTGCTCCAGACTACGCTATAGTGACTAATATAGGAGACTCTCACTTGGAATTTTTAGAAAACAGAGACAATGTTTTTAAAGCAAAAACAGAAATTTTTGAGTTTGTAAAACCAGAATTCAGAGTAGTTTATGGAGACGATCCTTATTTTAAAGATGCAGAAGCTATAAGAGTCGGTAAGAATGAAAATAATCATTGTACTATAAGTGATTTTCACCAGGATAAAAGTGGGGGAGAATTTAAACTGTCTTTCTTAGAGAGAGAATTAAAGATAGAAACTAATTTATATGGGGAATATAACTCTATAAATATAGCTTTGGCTGCGACTATAGCTCTAAAGATAGGGGTATCTCAGAATGAAATTTTATTGGCTTGCAAAGATCTAAAACTCACAGGAATGAGATTTGAAAGAGTTGAAAAAGATGGAAAATTTTTTATAAATGATGCATACAATGCCAGTCCGGTAGCTATGAAAGTATCCTTAGAAACTTTCGATGAAATTTTTAAAAGTGATTATAAAGTAGCTATATTAGGGGATATGTTGGAATTAGGAAAGGAGAGTGAAAAACTTCATGAAAGATTATCTGAAACTATAGAAAATTTAAATTTAGATGAGGTTTATTTAGTAGGGAAAGAAATGAAGCATTTATACATGAAACTGGATCATAAAAATTGTTTTTATTTTGAAACTGTAGAAAAAGTAATGGATAGAGTAAAAGAGGTGAAAGATGGAGCAGCGATATTTTTAAAAGCTTCAAATGGTATTTGTTTGAATAAAATTTTAGATTAGGAGTTTGATAGATGTTATATTATTTGGCAGAAAAGTATGAAAGTTTAACATATTTAAAATCAATTTATTTGAGAGGTTTCTTGGGGTTTGCTATATCACTTATGATTGTCATGATCTTAGGGAAACCGTTTATAAATTATTTGAAAAGGAAAAAAATAAGTGACGAAGCAAAAGATGTAGGGCCGGAAACACATTTTACAAAGACAGGAACTCCTACAATGGGAGGAGTCTTAATAGTTTTCTCTGCAGCAATAACTAATTTAATAGCGGGAAATCTAACTAATAAATTTAATTTGATGTTACTCCTTTGTATGCTTTTATTTAGCAGCATAGGCTTTATAGATGATTATAGAAAATTAACTGTCTCTAAAAAAGGTTTATCAGGCAGGAAAAAAATGATTGGTCAGGCATTTATAGCTGTTTTAACTTGGTTATTTGTAATTAAATTTGGTATATCAGGAACGGAATTAGATTTTGGAATAATGAATCCTTTTTCAAAGAACTATCTGTATATAGGAGCAATTCCGCTGCTGGGATGGATACTTGTGGTAATACTAGGAAGCTCAAATGCTGTGAATATAACAGATGGACTGGATGGATTAGTGATTATGCCGGTAATCATAGCAGCGTCTATTCTAGGGCTGATTGCGTACTTTACAGGGCATACAGAGTTAAGTGAACATTTCGCTCTTTATTATATAGCTGGAACAGGAGAAATCACAGTATTTTTAACCGGTTTAATAGGAGCAGGATTAGGATTTTTATGGTTTAATTTTTATCCAGCTGAAATTTTTATGGGAGACACTGGTTCTCTTATGTTAGGTGGATTATTGGGGTTAGTTGCAATATTTTTAAGACAGGAATTATTGTTTCTTTTAATCGGATTTGTATTTGTAGTAGAAGCAGTATCTGTAATACTACAAGTAGGGTCATATAAGATGAGAAAAAAAAGAATATTTAGGATGGCTCCTATCCATCATCACTTTGAATTACAGGGTTTAGCGGAAACTAAGGTAACCATTAGATTTTGGATAATAGGTTTATTATGTGGAATAGGAAGTTTGATAATATTAAAGCTGAGATAGAAAAATAATAATTAATAATTAAAACCTTGGACACAGATTTATAGAAAAATGATCACAGATTGAATAACTAAAAAAAATAAAATTTATGGTACGGGTAATTCATGAATTACCCCCTACATAAATCTATGAAAAAGATAAAGGTGGTAATAAGATGAAAAAAGCTATGATATATGGAGCTGGAGTCAGCGGTAAAAGTGTAAAAAAACTACTTGAAG
>DAOUPY010000346.1 GCA_030625925.1 Fusobacteriaceae bacterium
TTCTATCTTCTCTACATTATCATCACTTACAATTATTGGAGTGATTATAGACTTTGCATTTACTTTTAGATAATCTAGATCATAGCTTACTAATTTGTCTCCCATTTCCACCATCTTTTTAGGAGATAGTTCTACAATTCTTTCAAACCCTTTTCCTCCTAAAAGAGATGTTCCCACACCGAAATGGATAACGATATAGACACCCTTTTTAGGTTCAAATATTAAAAGGTGATTAGTTTTAAATATTTCTACCTTGGAAGATATAGGAGCACAGATGTCTCCAGGCTCAGGCATGATAGCACATCCGTTGCCTATAATATTACTTGTAAAAACATTGTCCGGCACTTCATTTAGATCCAAGACTTCACCTTTAAGGGGTGAATATATTATTATTTCTTTATTTTTTTTAAATATATTTTTTAAATTCATCATAATTATGTTCCTCCTATAAACTTTTTATGCACCTTTTATTACGCTGTACATATAAGCTATATATACCACAACTAATACAATTCCCGTTATTCTGCCAATTTTTTTATTTAATACTGCAAATGCTCCTACTAAGATTGTCGCCATTCCTACATTCATAGCATCGGTAATCATGGCATGATCCACCACAATTGGTTTTATAGCCATAGATGCACCTAGAGTAAATAAGATATTAAAAGTATTAGATCCTACTATATTTCCAATTACAATCCCCTGCTGGCCCTTTCTAGCAGCCATGATACACACTACAAATTCTGGGAGTGATGTTCCTACTCCTACTATAGTAAGCCCGACTAAATGTTTACTCATTCCAAAGGTAGTCGCAATCTCAGATGCATATTCAATAACCATATCTCCACCCTTTACTACAGCAGCAAGCCCAATTACGATCATTGCTATGTCTTTAGAAAGATGCTTCACAGATGGCTTTTTTTTCTTCTTACCACGTAAAAATTTATTTAATTTAAAAGTCCCTTCTGCAATTTCATAGATCATCATTTTTTTATCTTTATATTTTTGATCTACCAGTGATTTTCCTATTGTTTCTTTAACGAAATAAACAAAGATTAATATAAAGATAATACCATCAATCCTAGTAAGGTTTTGATCAAACCCCAAGAGTGTTCCATCTAAAGCTAAAAATGGCAATAAGACTGCCGCAACTATAGCTATGGGAAAATCAAATGTTGCTAATTTGTCATCTATGACCATAGGCTTAAATATGGCTATTGCTCCTACTATAAACAAAATATTAAACACATTTGATCCAACTATATTTCCAACTGCCATTTCGTTGGAATCATTGGCAATGGCAGCCATATTAACTGCAAATTCAGGGAGTGACGTCCCAAACCCCACAATAACTATCCCAATAATTAATTCTGGGATTTTAAATGCCTTGGCCACAACTGAAGATCCTTCGATAAAAACATCTGCTCCCTTTATTAAAATAGCAAAAGACACTATCAATAATACATAAACCATAATATACAACCTCCTAAAAATTTCATATTTCTTTTCTTAATTTTTATTACCATTCTTTACAACAAAAGTTATTATACTCCTTTTTTTTTTAAAGTCAAGAGAAAAAACGATTTTCAAACATGTTCTTTTTCTAGAATTTTAATCAAATTTTAAATCTAAATTAATATTAATCAATTAAAACTAATTTTCATCAGTAATGCCAACAAATTTAGCCGGCACATAGACTCCTAGTTTTCTAAGTATTAAAAAATATATATTTCAAATAAAAACTAATTTCCCCATGGATTTTTTCGTTCCTAAAATAACTGTTGTTAAAGTGATTAAAAATGTGATATAATATACTCGGTCTATTGTACAATATTGGTCTCTAATCTTGTTATTTACTTACCAAATTAACCTCATTAGTTAAGATATATCTTGACGTACCTTGCAATGTATGATATTATTGCAAGGTAAATATTACTTTAAATATTAAATTTTTAAATTCTTAGGAGGAATTAATTTGGCACATACTAAATCAGGTAAAAAAAGAATAAGAACGGCAGAAAGAAACAGAGTGAGAAATCAAGCTGTAAAATCTAGAACTAAAACTATGGTAAAAAAATTATTAACAGCTATCGAAGCTAAAGATGCAGAAGCAGCGAAAGCAGCATTAACTGTAACTTACAGAGAGTTAGATAAAGCCGTTTCTAAAGGTGTTTTCAAGAAGAACACTGTATCAAGAAAGAAAGCTAGATTATCTGCTGCAGTTAACGCTTTATAATTACCTGTAATAACAGAGACTAAAAAGGAGTTGAATTTTCAACTCCTTTTTTATTATCTAGAAAATTATACCCCAAGGAGCATAATATTAGTAATCCACTTCGTAAATATAGAATTTTATCTATCCGCAACGTCACGTTGCTTTTTTATATTATTCTATTTTCATCCATTTCTTAATTAGTAAACTAATTGGGCTTTTAGAATAATTTATTCTGAAAGCCTTTTTTCATAGTTTAATTTTATCATTTACAGCCTCCCCCTAATTATTCTTTCATACTTGAACACAAACAAACATTAAGAAAAATTAATTTAATATTTTATAACTTTTTTTTCTGGAAAAAACAGTAAAACAGCATCTAGTAAAATATTGTCCTGTTTATAATCTGAATATTTTAATTGATTATAGTAATTATAAAAAAAAAATAAGAAATCTTAACGTTTTATTAATAAATTTTAATGATTTATTGTCTTTTATCAAACATTTAGTTTCAAAAGCAACCGTTTTCAAAAACTTGCATTTTTTTCGCATATAATATACTATGAATAACTTGCCAATGTAAAAGTAGTGTAAAAACTATGTAAAAATTGTGTAAAGAAATTAATTTTAGGGAGAGTAAAAATTATGTAAAAATTGTGTAAAGAAATAA
>DAOUPY010000181.1 GCA_030625925.1 Fusobacteriaceae bacterium
GGGAAAAATGTCAATCACTATAGAAACTGCAAAAGAGCATGCAATGGATCACGCTGTAAGTTGTTGTAGATTTGAGGCTGGAACAATAATCGAGCCTTCAAATTTAGAGGACCCAGCAATATTCTTTGACTTAGAAGAGTCGGGGTTATTAAAGTTTGATGAAAAAACATTAAAAATTGGTGAGGTTTTAGGAGCAAAATTAATTAAAACCGCAGAAGCATTAACACCATTAACAGCTGATATGTTAGAGGGACTTAATGTACAAACTGAAGAGGTAAAAGAAGAAGTTAAGAAAGAAATAGTAGGAACACCAACAGCAGCTACTGAAACTGCAGCACCTGCTTCAATGACAACATCATTAAATGGTGGAATGTTAAAAATTCACATAGGTGAAGGAAAAGACATCAACTTAGAAATTCCTATGTTCGCAGCTCAAGGATCAGTAGCAGCGGCAGCACCAACAGCTAAAATCGTAGAAGTTCAAGAAACTGCTACAACTACTGAAACAGAAATAAAAGAATTACCTGCAAAGAAGTTAAGAACTTTAACTAAAAAGCATTTCAAAATAGAGAAAGTAGTATTAGGAGAAGAGACTAAGATAGAAGGGACAACTCTTACATTAAGAAAAGGTATAGAATTAGAAGCTGTAGAATCTCAAGAATTAGTAACTGCTATGACTTTAGAGATCATCACTCCAGCTGAGTACGATACTTACAGTGAGACTATCATGGACGTTCAACCAATAGCTACAAAAGAAGACGATAACTTCTTAGGAACAGGAAACACAAGAGTAATCGACGGTGTTATCGTAATGGTAACAGGTGTAGATGAAGATGGAGTACAAATAGGAGAATTCGGATCATCTGAAGGAATCTTATCTGAAAACATCATGTGGAATAGACCTGGATCACCTGATAAAGGAGATATCTTCATCAAAACTACAGTTACAATCAAAGCTGGAACAAACATGGAAAGACCTGGGCCATTAGCAGCTCATACAGCAAGTGACTTTATCACTCAAGAGATCAGAAATGTATTAAAGAAAATGGACGAAACTTTAGTAGTAGAAACTGAAGAATTAGTTCAATTCAGAAGACCTGGAAAGAAAAAAGTAGTAGTAATCAAAGAAATCATGGGACAAGGTGCGATGCATGATAACATCATCTTACCTACTGAACCTGCAGGAATCATGGGTGGAAAACCTAATGTTGATTTAGGAAACTTACCAATCGTATTGTCTCCACTTGAAGTATTAGATGGAGGAGTTCATGCATTAACTTGTATCGGACCTGCATCAAAAGAGTGTACTAGACATTACTATAGAGAGCCATTAGTAATCGAAGCAATGAACGATCCTGAAATAGACTTATGTGCAGTTATATTTATTGGAAGTCCACAAGTTAACTCTGAAAAATTCTATGTATCTGAGAGATTAGGTATGACAGTTGAAGCTTTAGACGTAGAAGGAGCTATCGTTACAACTGAAGGATTTGGAAATAACCATATCGACTTTGCAAGTCATATTGAGCAAATCGGAATGAGAGGAATGAAAGTAGTAGGAATGTCATTCTCTGCAGTTCAAGGTGCATTAGTTGTAGGAAATAAATACATGGAACTTATGGTAGACAACAATAAGTCTGAAGAAGGAATCGAGAATGAAGTTCTTGCTTGTAACACATTATGTAAAGAAGACGCTTTAAGAGCTCTTGGAATGTTAAAGTCAGCTATGGCTGGTTCTGAAGTTAAAGGACCTGAAAGAAAATGGACTCCAAATGTTAAAGAATCAAACTTAGAATCTGTAGAAACTCACATGGGATCAAACATAGAGAGAGTTTTAAACGAGACTTCTATCCCTATGAGTGAAAAAAGAACAGAAAAATTAAAAACTAAGTAAGTCAAAATTATGAAATATGGAGTTAAATTATGAAATATGGAGACAGATTGGTAAAGATGCAGGGAATCATAGTACACATTTCAGACGGATCTGTGGCTATGGATTTAAAAGGCAGGTTAGGTCACCTAACTGTACCTATGAGAATGCTGATAACTGATTATGAGTTAAAAGTAGGTCAAGAGGTCGAATTTAATATGAGTTTTCCAGAAGTAATGTCTGGAGAAGTAAATGAAAAATATGTAAGTAACTTAGAGAAAAATAAAAGAGGAGGAAAATAGAATGGCAATAAAAGGTATGCAATCAGAAATATTTGTACCGATCACTCCTAAGTCCGTTTGGACACCAGTTACTAAGCCTTTAAACGAGATGAAAATCGGTTTAGCTACTGCAGCAGGGGTACACTTAAAGTCACAAGAAAGATTTAACTTCGCGGGAGATTTCACATATAGATTTATCCCAGGAGATGCACCTACATCAGAAATGATGGTATCTCATGGTGGGTATGATAACGGTGACGTAAACAAAGACGTTAACTGTATGTTCCCGGTAGATCCATTAAATGAATTAGCTAAAGAGGGATTCATCAAAGAAATATCAGGAATCCATGCTGGATTCATGGGTGGAGGTGGAAACCAAGAGAAGTTTAAAAACGAAACTGGTCCTGCCATCGCAGCAAAATTTAAAGAAGAAGGCGTAGACGCTGTAGTTTTAACAGCTGGCTGAGGGACTTGTCATCGTTCTGCTGTATTAGTACAGAGAGCGATTGAGGAATCGGGGATTCCTACAATAATCATCGCAGCATTACCACCAGTAGTAAGACAAGCTGGAACACCAAGAGCAGTAGCACCAAACGTACCAATGGGAGCTAACGCAGGTGAACCTAATAACCCTAAGATGCAAAAAGAGTTATTAGTAGCAACATTAGAAAAATTAATGGAAATTCAAACACCTGGTAAGATAGTAAAGTTACCATTTGAATATATCGCAAAGGTATAATTTGAATTTTTAGGAGATTATATATGAAAAGTTTAAAAAGACGTAAGTTGCAAATAAAAGCTTTTCACATAGAGAGAGTGGTTTCTTCGGAGACCACTTCAATCTCTGGAAATACTTTGTCTCTAGGAGCAGGTATGAATAATCCAGAAATATCTCAATTAAAATATGTGAAAGAGTTAAGAATCGAGTTAATTAAGCCGAACGAAAGAGATAAGTTTGTTAATTCTATTGTGGACTTTATTCCTATTTCAACGAAGGTATTGGGTAAAATGGGAGAAGGTATAACTCACACGTTGACAGGAGTCAGTGTAATGTTAACTGCTATAGATGAAGATAACATTCAAGCAGCAGAATTTGGATCTTCAGAGGGAATACTATCGGAACAAGTAATATTCGGAAGAGCAGGGACTCCCAGGGCAAATGATTTGATCATCCATGTGGATGTGACATTAGCATCAGGGGGAACTAAGGTTAGGGAAGGGATCAATCAGTGTCATGAAATATGTGACGATTTGGTTCAAGAGATAAGGGAAGTTTTAAAGAAATTAAATGGAAGAAATTGTACAGACAAATGTGAATTTTTTGACAAGATCACACCAGGAGGAAAAAAAGTAGTAATACTAAAGCAAGTTGCAGGGCAGGGTGCTATGTATGACACCAGACTTTTTTCCAAGGAACCATCTGGTTTTTCAGGAGGAAAATCTATAATAGACTTAGGTAATATGCCTGTACTTATAACTCCAAATGAATATAGAGATGGTGCTATAAGGGCTATGCATTAGGAGGGAATAGGATATGGGAATAGGACCTTCAACAAAGGAAACGACACTGCATCATTTTAGAGATCCATTGTTAGACGTGGTTTCTAGTGATCAAGATATAGACTTATTGGGAATAATATTAGTTGGAACTCCTCAAGGGAACGAAGAGAAAAATTTTGTAGGGAAAAGAACTGCAAATTTAATCGAAGCCATGAGGGCAGACGGTGTTATTTTTTCTTTAGATGGCTGGGGAAATAGTCATGTGGACTATGAAAACACCATGAGAGAGATAGGGGAACGTGAAATACCTGTAGTTGGATTGAGCTTTATAGGGACTCAGGCAGAATTCGTTGTGAAAAATAAATACATGAATACAATAGTTGATATAAATAAAAGTGTAGAAGGTATAGAAACAGAGGTTGTAGGCGAAAATAATATGACCCGCTTAGATGCTAAAAAAGCTTTGGCTATGCTAAAGCTTAAAATAATAAAGGGGAAGTGATGCAATGAAGATTAACAAGCAAATAATAGCTGTAGATTCACATACAATGGGAGAACCTACGAGAATAATTATTAGTGGAATTCCTAATATTCCTGGGAAAACTATGGCTGCTAAAAAATCATATTTAGAAGAAAAATTAGACTATGTAAGAACATTAGCTATGCATGAGCCTAGAGGACATGCTGATATGTTTGGTTCAATAATAGTTACTCCTACAACTGATGAAGCTGATTTAGGAATAATATTCATGGACGGTGGAGGTTACTTAAACATGTGTGGTCATGGAACTATTGGAGCTATGACAGTTGCAGTTGAAATGGGAATGGTAGAGGTTACTGAACCTTATACAAACATCACTCTGGAGTCTCCTGCAGGATTAATAAAAGGAAGAGTTAGAGTAGAGGATGGAAAAGCATTGGAAGTATCATTTACTAATGTACCAGCATTCTTACATAAAGAAGGAGTTAAGATAGAT
>DAOUPY010000567.1 GCA_030625925.1 Fusobacteriaceae bacterium
ATTCATATCGTCATTCATTCCAGCACCAAATGCTGTGATCATAGCTCTTACCTCTGTATTTTCAAGGGCTCTATGTAATCCCGCTTTTTCTACATTCAGTATTTTTCCACGGAGCGGCAAGATAGCCTGAGTATGTCTGTCTCTTCCCTGCTTTGCCGATCCCCCTGCTGAGTCTCCCTCTACTATATAGACTTCGGATTCTTCAGGTTTTTTAGATGAACAATCTGCAAGTTTTCCAGGTAATGATCCAACTTCTAAGGCTGATTTTCTCATTACTAATTCTCTTGCTTTCTTAGCTGCTTCCCTTGCTTTTTTGGACATCAATATCTTCTCAATTACATTCCTAGCATCTGCTGGTGTATCCTCTAAATGCATCTTTAGATATTTACCTACAACTCCAGAAACTATACTGGTAACTTCCGAACTTCCTAATTTTGTTTTAGTCTGTCCTTCAAATTGTGGATCTGGCAC
Organism: Fusobacteriaceae bacterium; assembly: GCA_030625925.1. Lineage (GTDB taxonomy): Bacteria > Fusobacteriota > Fusobacteriia > Fusobacteriales > Fusobacteriaceae > Psychrilyobacter. Next base: position 472 of record DAOUPY010000567.1, read on the forward strand.
CTTTAGAGATAAAATAGCTGTCATTCCCTCTCTGATATCACTTCCTTGTAAGTTTCCATCTCTTTCCTTTATAAGTCCCATAGTTTTAGCTACATCATTTACTATACGAGTAAGGGCAGTCCTAAATCCACTTACATGGGTTCCCCCTTCATGGGTATTTATATTATTAACAAACGAGAATATGCTCTCCCTTTGTTTAGTTGTATAGGTCATAGCAATCTCTACGATTACCCCTTCAGCCTCTCCATTCATATAGATCGGTTCTTTGATTAATTTTTCATTCCCCTCTTCTAACTCAGCCAGGAAATCAATTATACCACCATCAAATTTCAATGTTTCCTCTACTTTATCTTCCTTTCTAGAGTCAGTAAGTATTATCTCTAAGCCTTTATTTAAATAAGCTAATTCTTTTAATCTATTTTTTAGAGTTTCAAAGCTAAAGATTAAAGTTTCAAATATCTCATGGTCAGCTTTAAAGAGTATCCTGGTACCAGTTTCCTTAGTTTTACCTATTGTTTTCACATCAAACATAGGTTTTCCTCTCTCCAACCTTTGGTGGAAAATTTGTCCATCCGTTTTTACATAAACTTCCATCCATTCAGAGAGTGCATTTACCACTGAGAGTCCTACTCCATGAAGCCCGCCCGATA
>DAOUPY010000162.1 GCA_030625925.1 Fusobacteriaceae bacterium
GGAGGAGATAAAATTAATGAGTGCTATTGATACTATGAATGTTAAGGGAATAAAGGAAAAGAAAGACTTTATAATAAAATTTAAGCCGGAAGACATAAGGGTCAGGGTAAAGATGTTGAGGAAAGGTCTGGTAGATAAAGACAGAGAGGTAGTACATTATTCAGCAGTTGAATTTAATCAGTTATCTGAAAATTTTGATAAACAACTGAGAAAATACAAAAAAAAATATAAAAATTCAAAAAATCTAAAAGATTTTAATGATTTAACGATATTTTATGAGAGTTATATAAAAAGTGAGGTATTAGAAGGAGATATTTTAAAGCTGCATAGAGAATTATATACGGATATTTTAGAAGAAAGAATAGAGATAGATGACAGATTAAAAAATTATATAAAACTTTTGAATATGTATCTGATTTTAAACAGATATGATGAAATAGAAAAAAAGTGTAAAAATCTTTTGAAAACAAATGAAAATAATTTTGAGATATATGAAGTCTTGACTAAACTATACTATCAAAGTGAAAATTTGAAGGAATTGAAAGGTATAAATGATAGATATAGAGCAGAAAAAGTATCCATGTCAAAAGAAGCAAAAAATATATTCAAAATATGTGGAATAGAGGGGTAAAATCATGAAAAGACAAGTGATTTGCATAATAGCGGAAGGGAGTTATCCCTATGTAGTTGGAGGAGTATCTAGCTGGATCCACCAATTGATAAAGGGACATCCGGAAAAAGATTTTAAAATATTGTCTATTCTGCCAAGTGAAAAAGATAGTGCTGAAATAAGGTATGAATTGCCAGAAAATTTATTAGAGATAAAGACTACATATCTTGCAGATGTATATGAACACAAAATAAATAAAAAAGAATTTATGAAATATGACGTGAGAGAGAGAGAGCTGGTATCTGGATTTATAAATATGGAACTGTCAGGTGATACGGAAGAAGCGTTAAAACTCCTCAGTGACAGGATGAAAAGCAGTGTATTTGACTTTACAACAAGTGATTTTTTTTGGGATAAAATATGTCTTAAATACCAAAATGAATATTCGGAAAAAGAATTTAATAATTTCTATTGGTCGTATAAATCGGTTTTTATGTTTTTGATGAATATTTTACAAAATGAAATCCCAGAAGCAGATTTATATCATGCAGTTTCTACCGGCTATGCAGGGATGGTAGGAACATTGGCAAAATTAAAGTATGATAAACCATACTATCTGACGGAACATGGAGTATACGCAAGAGAAAGGGAGGAAGATATAATAAAATCTCATTGGGTAAGGGATGAATTTAAAAAGATATGGATAGATTATTTTTATTTTTTATCTAAAATTGCTTATAAATATTCGGATAAAATAATATCGCTTTTTAAATATAATAGTCAGCTGCAGATCTCTTTAGGGGCATCTGAAAATAAAACTTTAGTAATATCGAATGGGGTAGATATAGAACGTTTATCTGCAATAAAAAAAGTGGAAACAGGAAAATTTATTATGGGTTCGGTCCTTAGGATAGTGCCTATAAAAGATATAAAGATGATGATAAAGGCTTTTAAAATAGTTACAAATAAAATAAAAAATACAGAGTTATATCTTATAGGGCCCTATGAGGAAGATCCAGATTATTATGAGGAGTGTAAGGAATTAATTGAGGATTTAAAATTAAATTCTCGGGTAATTTTTACCGGGAAGGTAGATATAAGAGAATATTTAGGGAGATTAGATATTTTTTTACTATCTTCGATTTCAGAGGGGCAGCCTCTGTCAATATTAGAAGCTATGTCAGCTAAGCTGCCTGTTATTGCGACAGATGTAGGAGATTGCAGGGGGATATTGACCAGCCATAGAGAAATAGGAAACGCAGGAATAATAGTTCCGCCAACAGCGTATACAAAAATGGCTTCAGAAATAATAGCCCTCTATAATAATAAGTCAAGATTAAAATTATTAGGTGACAGGGGTTATGAAATAGTAGACAAACACTATAGAATGGATAATTTTTTAAGTATATACACTAAATTATACGAAGAAGGGTGGGGTTAATATGGCTGGAATAGGTTTTGAGCTAAGAAAATTATTTGATGAAGATGATTCTTTTTCAGGATATATAAAAGCTGTAACATTTTCTACTTTTATCTCGGTAGGACCATTTATAGCTACGATATTAGCGATTAATATATTGATTTTAGTGTCGAAATTAGTGTTTGATAACTCTTTGGAACAACTGCTATTTATTACGACCTTGGTATATGGATTTATATTTTCACAGCTAATTAGTTTTCCATTTCAATTTTTTGTAACCAGGTATATATCGGATAGGTTTTATATGAAAGAATATAAAAAAATAAGGCCGTCATTTGTGGGGATCAGTAAGATTATAATATTATTATCATTGGTTTTAGGAATAGGATTTCTATGGAGGAAAGACCTGCCATTATATTATAAATATCTGTCTGTCGGGATATTAATTACTCTATCATTATTATGGACAATTACAACTTATATAAGTGTATTAAAAGATTATGTATATATATCAAAAATATATTTTTACTCAAATATTCTATCCATAGTAATTTTTTCTATTACAATTAAATACCCTATTATGTTTTCTGAATACAGGGTAGCAGGGAATATGCTGTTCTCGTTTTTTATAGGAATATTATTTTCTTTCTATATGCTGACCAGTTATTTTTTGAGTATATTCAAGGAAAAAGAGGGAGGAGAATACGAATTTTTAGGGTATTTTAAAAATTATTCCAGTTTATTATTTATAGGAACATTTTATATCTTAGGAACTTGGTCACATATAATTATAACTTGGTTTTCTCCGTGGGCTATAGATATAGGGCATGGTTTTAAAGCTACACTCCACTATGAAAGTGCAATATTTTATTCGTTTTTACTGACTATACCCAGTATTGTATTCTTTGTAGTCTTTATAGAAACAAGATTTTTTGATATATATCAAAAATATTATGCACTTACTTTAAAAAATGGAACTTTAGAGGAAATCGAGAAAGAAAGAAAAAATATGCGTAGAAAACTATATAAAGAGATTTTTTATGCATTACAAATTCAAATTTTCATTACAATAACAGCACTTTTATTTACCAGATATTTTGTTATATATTACGGGGTTTCTGTGCAATTAATCGAAATATTTAAAGTTGTTTCCCTGGGAGCTATAGCAAATGTGTATATAATAATAATAATTTCTATATTCTTTTATTTTAATGCGTTAAAGAGTGCTCTCAAGGTGACAGGTTTATTTTTTATTTCAAATACAGTGTTTACGCTGACGTTTATAAATTTTGGAAAAGAATATTTAGGATTTGGCTTTTTCTTAGGATCTATGATATCTGTATTATACGCTCTAAAACTTTTTGATAAGATTATAGATGGGTTAAATTACACCACTTTTTATTCTCAAAATTTTGCTCTAAAAAAAAGAGGAAAGATGTCTAGTAGTATAATTAGAAGTTTGAATCATGGAATTTCTTTAAAGTGGAAAAATATTTATTTACAGGCAGGTTTATTGGTTTCAATTTTCTTATTAACAATTTTTAGTTATCAGTTTTTAAAATAAAATTTGGAAGTGTGATCTTATGAAATATAAAAAAATAAGTATGGTTATAATTACGGTGATATTTATGACAGGATGCAGAAGTTATGATAAAAAAGGATTTAATGCAAGCACTAAACGTAATTGGCACTCTATGGGATATACTGATATAGGAGGTTATGATATAAGCGGGTATAGTGACAATGGATACGATCGTGGTGGATATGACAGATATGGTTATGATACAGACAACTACGATAAAGATGGATTCAATGACTATGGGTATAATCGTGACGGGTATAATCGGAATGGATATAAAAAAAATGGCTGGAATGATGAGGGCTGGAATAAAGAAGGGATAAATAGAGATACTATGACTAAGTATGATAAATACGGGTGGTCTAGAGACTATATAAATGAAAAAACTAAAATTCTATATGATGAATATGGATGGTCATATTTTGGAATAAATCAAATTACAAAAACAAAGTATGACAGGGAAGGATTTACTATAGGTGGTATAAATAAAGACACAGGAACTAATTACAATAAAGATGGATGGTCTAAATATGGAATAAATGAAGTAACGAAAGCGACCTATGATACAGGTGGTTATAACCATGAAGGTTATACGATTGATGGTTATGCTGAAGATGGATATAGTGCAGAAGGGTATAATCGTCAGGGATATAATAAAAATGGATATGATGAGGAGGGATATAATAGAAAAGGCTACAATAAAAATGGTTACAGCCGTGAAGGGCATAAAGAAGAAAAAAATGTTAAAAATGAGTATAAGGGTGGATATGATGAAAAAGGGTACAATCGTTTAGGCTATAATAGAGAGGGATATGGGGTAGATGGCTATAATAGTGAAGGGTATGATAAAGGGGGCTATAACAGAGAAGGGTTAGATAGGGAAGGATTTAATAGAGAAAAAGAATATGTAGGAGAGTAATAACTCCTGAATTCTTAGTCACAGATTTCACAGATTATCTTAGGTTTATTTTCACCTGGGTTAATTTAAGTTATCTGTGACTATTTTTTTGTTCGATGATCAATTATTTTTTAATAATATTCCCTTGGGTATATAATTTATAGAAAGTTTATGAGTGTATGGATTTGTGGACAAATACACTTCTACACCGAATATATTTTTAAAATTGTCTGCCGATAAAACTTCAGCAGGAGTGCCGATGGATACTATATTTCCCTCCTCCAAAAGGATAAGCTTATCACAATATGTAGCTGCAATATTCATATCGTGGATTGCAGAAAACATAGTAATATC
>DAOUPY010000062.1 GCA_030625925.1 Fusobacteriaceae bacterium
ACTACTTCTAATATCGGTGTAGTCACTGGAGGGTCAGCTGTAAATATTGTTATGCCCAGCGTATCTATGATGTATGAGGCTAGAAGTTTTGACGGTAAAGTCTTAGATGAACTATTAGCCGAAACCAAAGCTATCTTCACCGAAACAGCAAAAGAATTTGGAGCAGAGTTTAAAGAAGCTATCATAAAGGGATATGACGGTTTCAAAATTGAAGCAGGTAGTGAAATTTTGAGAGTCATAGAGGGTGCTTGTAAAGATATAAATATCGAGTATAAACCTATAAAATCTGGTGGTGGAAGTGATACTAATATCTACAATGGGAAGGGAATTCCTTCTGTTAACTTAGGTATCGGGATGAGTAAAGTCCATACTACAGAGGAGTTTATTAAGATCGAAGATATGGTAGGATGTACAAAATTATTACTTTCTATTATAGATAAAATATAGATGCATTTCAAACAAAAAAAGACTAAACAAAAGTGGTGGCTGCCTTTAATAATGGTTTTCTTCGCAGCTGTCGCTTTTTCACAGTCTGATATTCTTATATCTAGAACTAACAACCTGCTGCTCCCACTTAGATTAAAAGTATATAAAACTACCAGTAATATTCACGATTTTTTCAACACTTTTTTTTACATTAAAGAGATCTCTAAAAAAAATGAGATTTTAGAATTAACTATAGAAAAACAAAAACATCTTTCTTCTGAAAACAAGAGCCTTTTAAAGGAGAATCAACACCTGAGAGAGCTGCTCCAAATGAAGAAAAAAGTAAAATATAAAATTATTGCCGCACAAATTTCCTATATAGATTCATTAAATCCCTATGAAACTATATCTATTGATAAAGGAACAAATGACCATATAAAACGAAATATGGCAGTTATTTCTACATCTGGTGTTATTGGCAGGATCAAAGAAGTATTTGATAACCATTCACTGTAGAATTGATTACCTCCAACCAAAGTTATACCAGTGCTACCGATGAAAATGGAAACACTCTGTCAATTTTAAGTGGTCAGGGAAACGAAATACTCAGCCTGGAGTATATCGTTACTGATTCAAATATCCAGGTGGGCGACAAAATATTCACGTCCGGTATCAGTGATATCTATAAAAAAAATCTTTTTTTAGGGGAGATCACATCTATTGACAATAACGACGTAATGTTTAAACAAATAACGGTAAAGCTGCCCTATAATATATTTAATCTCAAAGACGTTATGATTATAAAAAAAGAGAGGTAAGCCTATGAACAAATTGATGCTTTACTTTTTTATTTTCAGCCTAAGCTTATTTGCTGAAGATAAAAATGAATTCACAAAAATTAATACTTTTAAAGCTGTGATTATTGAAAATAGTCATCTGAATAAACGAAAGAAAACGAAAGAATATCAAGTTTTAGCCAGTCTGCCAGATAAACTCATAAAAAAAATGATTTCCCCTTCTATAAACCAAGGGGAAATTTATCTATATAATGGGTCCAATAAAACCATCTATTACCCTCTTTTAGAGCAAACAATAAACCAAAAAATAAACCAAGATGAAAATTACACTCTAAAATTTATTCGTGACCTTAAATCCCTGGATGAAAGTGTAAACTTTAAAGTGGTTAAATCTAACGATAAAATCAAAGAAATCATCTATAATGATGGTATAACGATAAAATTTGAATCTTTTTCAAAAAAAAATGGGATTAATTTCCCAACACATGTTAGAATATTAGATGATAACATTGAAGTTTCAGAATTAATAATTAAAGATATCGAGATAAATATTCCTGTATCTGAAAAGGACTTTTCCCTCGATGAAATTATTAAAAACTGATGGTATAGTAATAAAAAAAGTTGATCACTCTGAGGCTGACAGATCGCTGACATTGTTTACTAAAAATTTTGGTAAGATCAATATCAATATCAGTGGTATCAGAAAATCTAAAAAAAGACACCTCAATGGGGCTGATCTACTTGGGATCTCCAACTTTATCTTTTATAAAAAAGATGATTACTATATCTTAAGCTCCTTTGAATTAAATGAAACTTTTTTCAATTTAAGGAAAGATTTTGAAAAGTTGAATATTTCTTTTCACATCTTAGAAATTTTAAACTCTATCTTGGTTGAAAATGAAACACGAATAAGTTTATATAAATTACTTTTAAACTCCTTTCGTTTTTTGGATAAAAATACCATACCTATCAAGGATTATCTCCTTTTAGGATATTTTTTAGCTCTCCTTATCAAGGGAGAGGGAATCATGTTTAATATAAAAGATGGACTATATTTCGATATAGAGAATTCCATAATAGATAATGTACCAACCTCCAATAGATTTACTGAGATCCAAAAAATTATGATTATACACTTATTTGATGAAAAGATAAACGATATAGTTTCTCTAGACCCTTCTATAGATGATGTTAAAAACATAATTTCACTCTTGGAGGATTATATGAATTACCATTTAAATTTAAAAATAAATTTTAAAGAATTTTTTTAGGAGGACCAAATGAATATTGCAAAAATAACAGATTATATAACTTTAGATATGATTTCCCTTGATTTAAAGGCTAAAAATAAAAAAGAAGCTCTTTTGGAGTTATCCCAGTTGCTTGGGGTATCCGATGCTATCGATGACCCTAAAGTTATCGAATTAGCTCTTATTGAAAGAGAAAAATTAGGAAGTACTGGAATTGGGAAAGGCGTAGCAATTCCTCATGCTAAAACTGATTTTGCTAAAAAATTAACTATTGCTTTTGGAAGGTGCAACGAAGGAATTAACTTTGAATCTTTAGATAATCAAAATGTTAAGCTGTTTTTCGTATTCGCATCACCACTAAGTGACAGCAGTGTTTACCTTAAGATCTTAGCTAGAATTTCAAGATTGATCAGAGATGAAAAATTTAGAAATAAACTGCTAAATGCAGCAAATTCGCAAGAAATTTTAAATATCATAAGTTCAGAAGAGGGGTAAATTATGGAATGTCCTTATTGCGGTGCTATGGATACTAAGGTTATTGATAGTAGACCCCATAGCACAGATAACTCTATAAAAAGAAGAAGGGAATGTGTCGTTTGTTGTAAAAGATTCACTACCTATGAAAAAGTAGAGCCCGTTCCTATTTTTGTAGTAAAAAAAAATAAGATCAAGGAAGTTTTCAACAAAGATAAACTTTTAAAGGGACTTGAAAGAGCTGTCATTAAAAGAAATGTCAATCTAGAAGCTCTGGAAAGGTTTGTAGGAGAAGTTGAGGATACCATTAGAAAAACTAACCACCTGGAAATAGCCAGTACTGAACTCGGTGAACTGGTTATGGAAAAATTAAAAAAATTAGACGAAATTGCATATATCCGATTCGCCTCTGTATATAAAGATTTTTCAGATGTAAAATCTTTTATCAAAGAGATTGAGGGGATGGTTGACAGTGATTAAAAATATAATCAGTGGTGCATTTATTGGGATAGCAAACATTATCCCAGGAGTTTCTGGGGGGACTGTAGCTCTTCTCTTAGGAGTTTATGAAAAACTTACTGAATCTATAGGAGAATTTTTTACTGTTTCTAAAGATAAAAAAATAGAGTTTATTAAATTTTTATCACAAATATTTGTAGGAGTTGTTATCGGTCTCCTTGTATTTGCCAAGATTATCGGTTTTCTCTATACTAACTATAAAGAAGGTACCAGTTTTTTCTTTTTGGGACTCATAACAGCATCCCTGCCACTAGTTTTAACCCATAGAGATAATAAACAAATAAATAAACATGGTAAGCTGTGGTTTTTACTTGGATTATTTTTAATGATTGGCTTTACTGTTCTCCAATCTTTCTACGGTAGTAGTGAAACTTCTAATGATTTATATAGGCTGACTGGAGGATATATCATAAAATTAATTCTCGCTGGAACTTTGGCCGGTGGAGCCATGGTGATCCCCGGAATCTCTGGATCCCTACTACTAGTTATGCTTGGAGAATATTATAATATCTTAGGATTTGTAAATAATAGGATGATAGTCCCTATTGCCTTAGTAGGTCTTGGTGCCCTTATAGGTATTGTCGGCTTTGCCAGAATTATAGACAAACTTTTAAAATCTCATAGAGACAATACTCTATATTTTATAGTTGGTCTTATTGTGGCTTCCCTTGTGGAGATCTGGCCAGGATTCACCCTTACTTTATCTAGCGGTCTTACAAATATTATAATTTTTGCTTTAGGGGTATATATAGTTAAATTAATGAGAAAATTAGAAGGTAATAAACAATGAAAATAAGAAATGGATTTTTCCTATTTATTATCCTTGGAATATTAGGAATTTTTCTCTATATTCCGAGAATTTACCGTGGATATCGAACACTCCATCATCTTCAAAATGAATTAAAAAATACAACTATTGAATCTGAAAAATTACATTGTGAGATGGAAGACTTAAGTCTCCGATTAGATAATTTTAACAATCTATATTATATTGAAAAATTTGCAAGAGATCACCTAGCCATGAAGAAAAAGAACGAAACTATCTATAGAGTTATATATGAGGAGGAACAAGATTAATGAAAAGAGAACTAGCTATCGAATTTGCAAGGGTAACTGAAGCAGCAGCATTAGCAGCACACCAATGGGTTGGTAGAGGTAACAAGGAAGCAGCCGATCAAGCAGCTGTGGATGCTATGAGAACTATGTTAAATAAGATCCATATCAACGGTGAAATAGTTATTGGAGAGGGTGAAATTGATGAAGCTCCTATGCTGTACATCGGTGAAAAAGTTGGTCTAAGAACAGATCTTGATATTGCTGTGGATATTGCCGTAGATCCTGTTGAAGGGACTCGTATGACTGCCCAGGGTCAGGGAAATGCCTTAGCTGTTATGGCTATCGGAAATAAAGGTAGTTTTTTAAAGGCTCCAGATATGTATATGGAAAAATTAATCGTAGGACCTGATGCTCGTGGAGCTATCGACCTTAATTTACCACTTTTAGACAATGTAAACAATGTAGCTAAGGCTCTAAATAAATCTTTAGATGAATTAGTTATGGTTATCTTAGATAAACCTAGACATCATAAAATAATCAACGATCTACAGAAAATGGGTGTTAGAATATTTGCTATCCCTGACGGGGATGTGGCAGGTTCTATCCTGACTGCTATTATTGATTCTGATGCAGATATGCTATACGGGATCGGAGGAGCACCTGAAGGTGTTATCTCTGCTGCTGTTATCAAAGCTCTTGGCGGAGATATGCAGGCTAGATTAAAATTGAGAAGTGAAGTAAAGGGCATATCTTTAGAAAATGATAAGATTTCTAATTTTGAAAAATCTAGATGTGAAGAGATGGGAATCGATATTTCAAATGTCTTTACTATCGATGATTTAGTTAAAGATGATGAGGTTATCTTTGCTGCTACAGGGATCACCGACGGAGACCTTTTAACAGGGGTTAGTAGAAAGAAAAATATAGCTAGAACTCAGACTCTGTTAATTAGAGGAAAAACTAAGACTATCAGATATATCAATTCAGTTCATAACTTGGATTTTAAAGATGAAGAATTAAAAGAAATTATAAAGTAAGCTTAATATAGAGTGTAGATAACTTCTACACTCTATATTAATATAAAAAAATAGAACGCGAAGAAAAGAAAGAGAATACACAAAGATATGCCAAAAAACATTTTAACGCAGACTAAAATCTGACTTTCTTTTTTGTCACGAATTACACTAATTTTCACGAATTACACTAATTTTCACGAATAAATCTTATTTGACACAGATAACAATAATTTTCAGTCTGATTTTCAAAGAATTAAACCCTATTTTTTTCTTTCTTAGTTAATCCGAGTCACAAAAAGTCACCTTTTCCAAAGTTGTTCTAAATCTGCGTCAAAGGTTAGAATCTTTTAAGTTTAAAAAAAAATATATAAATATAAGGAGATAAAAATATGTTATTTTATGATGATTTTATTAAAAAATTAAACAACACAAATGTAGTATTAAAAGATAGGTATAAATATGGGCTGAATTTCACAAAAAAAATAGTCTGGCTGGGAACAGGAATTCCAATCAGTCTAATTGGGGGATTTCAACTTTGGGTACTTAAAACCAATGGTGGCAATCCAATAGGCTATATCCTAGCGCTCTTGATGGTTTTATTTGGTCTTTACAACTTAAAGATGTCATATTCTTATAAGATCGAGATCGATGTAGTCAATAAAAAATTAATTAATAAACAATTTACTATCGAGTTAGATAAGGTAAAGTTAATCGAACTTCGTAAGATGGTAGCTCCTAAAAGTAAGAAACTAGAAGCTTGTTTAGACATCATCACCCACGATAAAAAACAAATTATTCTGCCGCTTATTATGAACAATAAGTTAGAATTTACATCTGTTATCAAGGAGATCGTTTCTGATAAATTTGTAATTATAAAGGAATAATTATGGATATCTGTAAATGTATCTCCATCAACGAAACCAGGGTAGATCAGGCTAAAAAAACACTAGAAAGTCTTTCTTCTTTGGATCAGACTGTTAAGTTTTTTAAAATTTTAGGAGATGGGACAAGGTTTAAAATTATTACTATTCTTCTAGAGGAGGAGATGTGCGTGTGTGATATCGCAACTACTCTGAATATGACCCATTCCTCCATCTCTCATCAATTAAAGATTTTAAGGGAAAACAGAGTTCTTAAAAATAGAAAAGATGGTAAGATCGTATATTATTCACTAAATGATAATCATGTTAAAAATATTATCCTTCAGGGATTAGAACACCATAACCATTAATTTTATTCCTCCTCAAAATGTTGAGTTTTTGCACTTATTGTGCTAATATAGTATAAATAAATGTAGAGGAGGAGGTAATATGACCAGATCAAAAATTAAATTATTTAAGTCTTACTTGCTTTTGCTCGGAGGAAGCCTAATTCCTCTTTTTATGTTTATCTCTTTTTTATATCAGTTAAATGTATCTCAAAGTATAGTCAAACTAAAATCAGAGAAAAAGATGATTTTAAATTTAATAAAAAAAGATATAGAAAGAGAATTTATTGACTATATAGATGACGCACGTTTTTTATCTGAAACTCCCCAGCTGAGGTCACTTCTATACAGAAAATCTAATTTGAAGGAAAATCAAGATTATTTAAAAAGTTACCTTAAAATTAAAAATAAATATTTCGCTGGAAATATAAGGAATAATAGAAATCATGTGATCATTGAGGAATATCATAACAACGATCATTTCAAATTTCCTGAACATTTTTTAACAAAAAATCCTAAAAAAATTATATTTTCTAAATTAGGAAAATATAAAAATAATTTAATATTCAATATTATGGCACCTATTTATGGAATAAATAATGATTCTTTGGGTACTCTCTCCCTTTATAGTAAACAAAATTATATCGATGATATCCTAGAGAAATATAAATCTATAAATTTAATAGCTGAAGGTGATTTTTATTGGTTTAGCCTAGATAATCGTAATAACAGCTCTCAAGGTATAGAAATCTCAAAATTGAATGGTCTTTTCCCTATAAATTCCAATAGTGGTTCTATTCTCAGTAAAGATATTTTATTTACTTTTGATACAATAGACTTTAAAGAAATTTTACCTCAATTAGAGTTTGGTGAAAATACAGGTTCTACTTGGAGATTAGTTATTGAAGTTCCTGAATCAGAGATAGTC
>DAOUPY010000505.1 GCA_030625925.1 Fusobacteriaceae bacterium
ACTGTCAGGATAAATTCAAAATTATTGGTATTGAAATAGGAGATACAATATTCGAAGGGAATGTTACCTTCCAAAAAATTTGTATCGATAACCTTTAAGAGAAGTTCCCCTTTTTTCAGGTGGAGCAGTTTGGAGAGGAGGTCATCGGTCATCTTTGGGAAAACTCTGTGTCGATTTTTTATAATTTTTTTCTCCAAGGTATTTTCTACATATTTATACTTGGATCCCCTCAGGTCTTTTTTCTTGAGGCCGGGGAAAAGTTTGATGGGCATATAAGTTTTTTCATAGATATAGGGGATCTCATTGACATATCTTATTCGTTCAAAATAGTAGAGTTTTTCCCCTTCCTCCACTTCCAATTCCTGGCAGAGGTTTCCAAAAGCTATTGTTTTTTGAAATTTAATGACCTCAGTCCGAGGTTTTTTATTTTTAGAGGAGATCTCCTGGGTAAATCCGCTTAAGATTTTATTCCCCTGGTTAAAGGTATCTTTAACAAAACTTCCGACTCCCTTTTGTTTGATGATTAGATTTTCATTTAAAAGAATCTCCAGTGCCCTTCTTATGGTAAGTCTTGAAACAGAATATTTTATGGAAAGAGCTGTTTCAGAGGGGAGTTTGCTCTGGGGTTTATAAACTCCTTCTTTGATCTTTCCACTTAAAATATTGGCAATTTTCCTGTATACAACTTCCCTCTTATTTTTTATGATTTTAATCACATCCTGTATATGTATTTGATATATTTTAACTTTATTTCCCAATAAAATCAAGGGCTGAAAGATTGACAATTGGTTTGATAAAATATATTATCTAAGTATACAGGAAGAAAGAAAATAAAATTTTACTGGAGGAGAAAAAGATGAAAAAATTAAAAATTACTGTTATTGGAGGAGGATCGAGTTATACTCCAGAATTAATAGAAGGATTTATCAAGAGGTGGGAGGAACTTCCCGTCAGTGAAATTCATTTGGTGGATATAGAGGAAGGCAGGGATAAATTAGAGATCATCGGGAAGCTGGCTGAAAGGATGATAGAGAAAGCAGGAATAAACTGCAGGATAAATTATAGTTTAGACAGAAGGTCAGCTTTGACAGGAGCAGACTTTGTAATAACCCAGCTCAGGGTAGGGAGGCTGGAAGCCAGGATAAAAGATGAAAGGATTCCCCTTTCTCACGGTCTTATAGGGCAGGAGACAAATGGTGCAGGGGGACTTTTTAAAGCCTTCAGAACTATCCCGGTAATTTTTGATATAATCAAAGATATAGAGAAATATTGTCCCGATGCATGGCTGGTAAACTTTACAAACCCTGCCGGAATAATAACCGAAGCGGTATTCAGACATACTAATTTTAGAAAATTTGTGGGTCTTTGCAATGTTCCCATTGGAATGCACAGGGGACTGGCAGATATTTTGAAGGTGGATTCAGAAAGACTTGAGATAGATTTTGCCGGTCTGAACCATATGGTCTTTGGACTGAATTTCTATCTGGATGGCGAGAAAATAAATAAAAGAGCTATAGAAGCTCTTGCAGGGCCTGATTCTCATATCTCCATGCAAAATATAATGGCAGAACCCTGGGATCCTGTATTTACAAAGGCTATGAATGTTATGGTTTGTCCTTACCTCAGATATTATTATAAAAGCAAGGATATGCTGGAAAAGGATTTGGTTAAATTAGGCCAGGGAAATGTCAGGGCAGAAGAGGTAAAAAGGCTGGAAGAATCTCTGTTTCAACTATATAAAGATCCTGACTTAGATGAAAAGCCTGT
>DAOUPY010000394.1 GCA_030625925.1 Fusobacteriaceae bacterium
ACTTCATTCCTAATTTCTAATTTAGTCTCAAAGTTCTTCAGAATTTTGTCTCCTATCTTTATTTCTTTATGTTTTAAAAACTCTTTTTTCACTAAATCTGCACCACCATTTAATCCGATTATTACAAGGTCATTATTTATTACTTTGTATTGTATTAATGGCATCCTATATATACTACTTCCATTATCATAATGATTATGAAATAAGGTTTCTTCTTCGTATAAGTTAGCAAAGTATCCTCTTAACTTTTCTGCATCCCTTTGCCAAAATTTTTTTTCACTAATAAATTTTAATTCTATTATTTTTATAATCATCTTATAATATCTCCTATTTCAGTTCTATATATTTTAGTTTTAATTTAATCATATATTAATCATTTTTCATATCATTAATATATAATTTAGTTTTTAATTCTACCACTATAAGGATACTACTATAAATCAAGAGAATCAATTATTATTTTTTAGGTTTTAACCCAAAATAAATATCTGTGATCATCAGAGTTTCTTCCGTGTATGTCTCTAGACATCTGCGTTCTATTTCTTCTTCTTTTGTTTCCATCAGTGTAATTAGTGACCAGCTTTTTCTTTTCTCTGTGTTCTTCTTTTCCCTCGGTGTATCTCCGTGTTCCAGTTTTTTTATCTTTTCTCTTTTAACTTTCAATTTTCAAATTTAATTTTATTTTCTAGTATGTTATACTTAATGAATATAAAAGTGGGACAGATTTGTATGAATTTATGATAATGTGAAAGTTTAATTGTCAATATTAAAAGGTGGAGGTTTTAGGTGGATACTAAAAATAAAATAACATGGAAAAATATTAAATCAAAAATAGAAAAAGAAGATAAATCTGAATTATTAAAATTAATATCGATTTTATATTCTCTCAATAAAGAAAATAAGATATTTTTAAATATGAAATATTCCTCCGAAGAAATATCACTAGAATCATTAAAAAATGAAATAACAAAATATATAAATCCATCCCCTATGTCACATCAAAAAATAAATATTGTAAAAGCTAAAAAAGTAATTTCAAATTATTATAAAGCAACTAAGGATGAACTCGGAAAATTAGAATTAATGATTCTTTTTTTTGAAGAAGGAATAGATCAACTTACTAATTGTGATGGTGCCGAAAGTTATTATGATGCCTTAATCTCAATGTTCGAAAAAATAGTAAAAGAATTAGAAAAACATTCAGAGAATGAAAAAATTAAATATTATAAACGTCTAAGAAAAGATATTGATTCAACAAATGGTTTAGGATATGGATTTTATGATATTTTAGAAGAAGTCTTCGAAGAAATCTTTTAAATAAAAAAACTGTACTCTGCAAATAAGACATTAAAAACATCTACTTTGCAGATTACAGATTTTTTTCTTCTAAAACAATTTTTATTCTTAATATTCCACCCTGTTTCTTCCATTCTTTTTTGCTTTATACAATAGATTGTCGACCCTCCCCAGGACTAAATCCAGAGTATCGTTGGGCAATTTTTTTATGACTCCCATACTGACAGTAATTACAGTATCGTATTTCCACGTCATTTTTTCTATAGTCTGTCTCAATCTTTCAGCAATTATAATTCCCTCATCTAACTTTGTATTGGGTAATAAGATTAAAAATTCTTCCCCGCCATATCTGCCGAATATATCTGTAGTTTTTATGTTATTTAATATGACCTTAGATACATCTTTCAAAACTGTATCCCCAAATAGGTGGCCAAAAGTATCATTTACTTTTTTAAATTTATCCAGATCAAACATAATTAAAGAAAAATTCAAATCAAATTCTTTTGATTGCTCTATTTCTTTTTCAATTAAATTTATAATGGCTCTTCTGTTATAACACCCCGTCAATGAATCGGTTTCAGAGATATATTTTAATTCATTCTCTCTTTTAATGATCTCATAATTCATTTTTCTTATGGCATTTTTAATAAAACTTAATTCACTTTTCTCATCTATTATCTCAGTTAACTTATCTATGTTTTTACTGTAATTCCCCTGGGAAATACTATCAATCACATAGGATAACCGATTTAAAGAACTATCAAAATTTTTACTTATAACAGATAAAATAATGAGAATAAAAATTATAGTCAGCAGAACTATACCAATGATATAAAACCTCAGCCTTAGAATGGTACTATTTATATCCTTTTCATAGACACTTCCAATCAGGAGGACATCCAAGCCTTTTATTTTTTTTATACGGTAGAGTTTTTTGCCCATGGGAGTATTTTTTATAATTTCAAGATGATTCTTGGAAAATAAGTCCATTTTTGATATATAACTGAAGTTTTTCTCATTGTCTCCTCCATCCACTAAAATTTTATTATTTTTATCCACTATGAAAAAGGATCCTGTATTCCCAATTTTAAATTTTGAAATTTCAGATTCTATATATGAAAAATCAATCATTGCCATTAATACACTTATTATTTCACCCTTTAATTCAATTTTTTTAGACAGTGTCACTATGGGATTTCCTGTTCCTGCATGGATAAAAACTTCTGACAGATAGATTCCTTTGGAATTAAGAGCTCCTAT
>DAOUPY010000332.1 GCA_030625925.1 Fusobacteriaceae bacterium
CCTTCATTACCTCTATATCGTGGATAGGATGATCCATTGGTGAGTTTAGATAAAAATGATCTTCCATTCCTTCAAAACGCATATCCTGATATAAGCTTCCTCCTAAAGCTATATTTATAAGTTGATGTCCCCTGCAAATACCTAAAACTGGAATTTCTGTTTTTTCTATAACATGAGTAATAAATTGCATTTCATGACTGTCTCTTCTAGGCGATATTTCTCCTATGAGCTTAGAAAAACTCTCTCCATAGAACTTTGGATCAATGTCGTTTCCTCCTGTAAAAATTATCCCATCTAGTAATGAGACTACGGTAGACACAGCTTCAAACCTTTCATAGGCAGGTATCAAAAGAGGTATTCCTCCTGCTCTTTCCACAGCTTTTACATAGTCATCCGCTACCAACTGCCAATGCTGCATAGGACCTCCAAGGCCGCTTATCTTTCCAATTTCATCCTTTGTTGAAAAATTTACACTTACTCCTATTATCGGTTTCATTCTTCTTTCCTCCATTTTAAATTAAAGTATTTTTTTGTCTAATTAATTTGTTTCTACCTAAACCAAAATTCTAAATTAGTTGAAACTAGAAACAATTGAATTAATCAACTATATGTTCGGATTGTACTGTTAAAATACAGAAATGTAAAGTAGTTTTTCAATATCAAAACTGTATGTTATAATGATTTTATAAAATCAAATTAATTTTATTAATAAAATTGAATAATTATAGGAGCCGTTTATGAACTTTATTGAAAATTTAGGAAGCAAAATTGCATGTCTTTACAGAAAAAGAGCCAGTATTATTAACAACAAGTTAAAACACTTAGACATAAATTTTAATCAGTCTATATTACTTGTAAATATTGGTAGAAATCCTGGTTTAAACCAAAACCAGTTGAAAGAACTTTTAAATTTAGACAAGACTAGCATATCAAAAATATTAAGAATATTAGAAGAAAGAGGATTATTGAACAAACAATTAAATATTAATGATAAAAGATATTATCAAATATATCTTTCTCAAAAGGGTGAGGTATTGCTTTTGAAAATCAGAGCTGTACTTTCTAAAATTTGGGATGAGCATCTCCAAGGAGTTTCCCCAAAAGAAAAGGATCTTTTTTTAATACTTTTAGATCGAATTTTAGAAAATATTGACAAATGTGATGATTAATTACACTTAAATAATTTGAAAGGAAAACCAAAAATTTCAAAATAACTAGAAAAGAGTTCTTTTGGGGATATAACAAATAATAAAAAAGGGAATCTCAATATAGAGTTTCCCTTATCTTGTTAGAATTTATTTTTTCCTTCTTTAAAAAGAAATTATTTTACGAGATAGATCAAAAATCTCTCTCTGCTTTAAAAATATTATTCGACTGTGAGAGACAGTACTATAATTATTTCTGATGGATCATCAATACCGACACCGGCATCGAGAGGTCGAATAGATTTACCTACTCCTTATTTTACAAAAATATATGTGCTGCAGCACCAGCAATTACAATAGTAAGAATAGTTCTTTCTATCCAAATAATAACCATTTCCCTTATTTTCAAAGGTATTTCAGTTGATAAAATACATGGTATTAGTGCTGAGAAAAATAATATAGCAGAAATTGAAACTACCCCAATAACATACCTTGTAATGATATGTCCTGCACCTTTTACCAG
The DNA here is from genome assembly GCA_030625925.1 of Fusobacteriaceae bacterium. Classification (GTDB taxonomy): domain Bacteria; phylum Fusobacteriota; class Fusobacteriia; order Fusobacteriales; family Fusobacteriaceae; genus Psychrilyobacter. Next base: position 1,669 of record DAOUPY010000332.1, read on the forward strand.
CAATGCCGGTAAAAACATTTCAGCAATTTCAAGAGAAATGGCCTTTGAGGCAATCATAGGATCAGGAATTTTCATCAATAATGTAAAAGGATAAAAAATATATCCAATCAAGTCAAATATTGGTGTATATTCTGCTAAAACTAATCCTAAGAGACCTATAGATAAAATAGTTGGAACTACTCCTGCTGCCATCCTCATCCCATCTTTCATGTTTTTAATAACATTTGTAACAACAGGCTCTGAATTAGATGCACTTTTTAATCCATCTAAATAAGCATTTTTAAAAATATTTCCATCTATTTTTTTATCCTCTATTTTTTCACTTCCATCATGATAAACATTAGGTTTAGATCTTAATGGATATATTCTTACACTAATTGCCGTCACTAAAAAAGTAATAATAAGGGTGCTCCAAAAATAAAAATTCCAAATTTCCATTAATCCTAAAGTTTTAGCAACAATAATCATAAAAGTAGCTGAAACTGTTGAAAATCCAGTTGCAATTATACAAGCTTCTTTGACAGTATATTTCCCCTCTTTATAAACACTATTTGTTATCAAAAGACCAATAGAATAACTTCCTACAAAAGATGCAACTGCATCTACAGCAGATCGACCAGGTGTTTTCCAGACAGGCTTCATCACAGGCTCCATAATTACACCTATAAATTCTAAAAGTCCATACCCCACTAAAAAAGATAAAAATATAGATCCTACCGGAATCATAATCCCTACAGGTATAGCCAACTTATTAAATAAAAATGGAATCATATCTCCTCTCATAAGAGCTTCTGGTCCTTTTCCAGAAATCGCCATAAAAGAAACTACTACTCCTAAAAATTTGAATCCAGTAAAAATCAGATCAATAATTGACTTCTTCCATCTACCTGTATAAATAGGTAATACAGTCCCTAAGATAATAATTCCAAGAGTATAATAAGGTGTATAAGTTGAAAATGTTTTCATAACCATATTAACAAAATGATCAATTAATATTGTTTTTCTTCCTATTAACTCTATTGGAATAAAGAACATAAAAATACCTATACTACTAAAAAACAATAATTTAAATTTAGAATCTTTTGAAAATGATTTATCCGCTACCTTTAATTCAGTCCCCATTCTTTCCCCTCCAAATAATTATAATGTTTAAATAGTTTTCATAAAATTATCCATCCTTTATTCCAATAAAAAGATTTTAATGATAATATTTATTTTTTAATTATCAATTTTAGCATTCCAAAACACATCCTTTTTTT
>DAOUPY010000484.1 GCA_030625925.1 Fusobacteriaceae bacterium
AATGGAGAGAAAAACACGGTTAAAAAATGAACTGAAAAAGATAAAGGAAAACATAGAGAAGAATAAACCCTTAGTACATAATATTACAAATTATGTAACTGTGAATGATTGTGCAAATATTCAATTGGCTTTTGGAGGGAGCCCTATCATGGCAGACAGTATTTTAGAGGTAGAAGAGGTCGTATCAGTATGCAGCTCCTTAGTGATAAACATAGGGACAATAAATGAAAGAACGATAGAATCCATGATAAAAGCAGGGGAAATGGCTAATATCAAAGAGATACCGGTAGTATTAGACCCGGTAGGTTATGGATTTACAAAGTTAAGAACTCATGGGGTGGATGAAATATTATCCAAGGTATCGGTATCTGTAATTAAAGGAAATATTAGTGAGATCAAAGGATTATTAAAGGGAAATAATGATATCAACGGAGTAGATGTAAGCATTGCGGATAGAGAGTTAAGTGTGGAAGATATCTCTGAAATAGCTAAAAAAGTATCGAAACTTCATAGTTGTATTGTTGCCGTAACATCAAAGGTCGATGTGATAACAGACGGTAAAAGAGCAGTTTATCTGTCTAATGGAAGTCATATAATGTCTGATATAACAGGGACTGGTTGTATGATTGGTGCATTGTTAGGAGTAAGTCTTGGAGGGAATAAAGAGAATATATTTATGGGGACGGTATATGGAGTTGGAGTGATGGGTGTCTGTGGAGAAATAGCGGCAAACTCTCTAGAAAAAAGAGAACTGAGTAGATTAAAAAATAATATATTGGATAAGGTTGGTTCTATGAAATTTGAAGAATTTATGGAAGTGTTAAATTATGAATACAACTAAATTAAAAAAAGAAGAACTCCTCCTCTATGGTGTGATTTCTAAAGAAAATTTATCATTAACGATAATATAGAAGTTTGTAAAGAGATAGATTATGAGGGGATACATATGAGGAGTCAAAGATACTTTCTAATTTAACAAAAAAAATAATTTTTTAAGGTGGAGGAAAAGATATGAATACGGTATTAACTATAGCAGGGAGTGACTCTAGCGGAGGAGCGGGGATACAGGCAGATTTAAAAACTTTTACAATGCATAATACCTTTGGAATGAGTGTGATTACAGCAATTACAGCACAAAATACAACTGGGGTAAGATCTATTCAAAATATAAATAAAGAAATAATAGAGGATCAGATAGATGCGGTATTTGAAGATATATATCCTATGGCAGTAAAAATAGGGATGGTATCTAATACAGAGATAATAAAAGTGATATCAGAAAAGTTAAGAAAATATAATGCTAAAAATATAGTTTTAGATACAGTAATGGTATCAACAAGTGGTCATACATTGCTGGAAAAAGAGGCTAGGGAAACTCTTGTGGATGAATTATTGCCATTGGCTTCAATTATTACTCCAAATCTGCCGGAAGCTGAGATATTATGCGGCTTTAAGATAAATAATGAAAAAGAAATGAGAATGGCCTGTCAGGAGATATCTAGTTATTATAAGGGGTATATTCTGATTAAAGGAGGGCATCTTGAAATTGGTGAAAAAGCAATTGATATCCTTTACAAAAATGGGAAATATGAGAGTTTTGAAAATAATTTTATAGACAATAAAAATACTCATGGGACAGGATGCACACTTTCTAGTGCTATTGCTGCTAATTTAGCTTTAGGAAAAGGAGTAGAGGAATCTGTGAAAAAAGCAAAAGATTACGTGTATAGTGCAATTTCAAGTAAGATAGACCTCGGGAAGGGAAAAGGACCTATTAATCATATGTATAAATTTAATTTAGGAGGTAAAAATTAATAGACCTTATCTACCTTATGACAATATTAGGAATATTTATCCTAGTATATTTTTATGGACATGGAAATGGGAATTGCTTAGGCTATTAAAAAAAATTGTATTATATATCTATGAAT
>DAOUPY010000481.1 GCA_030625925.1 Fusobacteriaceae bacterium
TTTTGTAATGCTTCCATTGCTACTACTCTGTAAACAGGTCTTTTCTTGCTTCCTAATCTAGTTAATCTAATCTTTAACATAATTAATTCTCCTTTTCTCATTTTAATTTATTTAATAATTTATTATAATTTGTGTATTTAAGTCTTTCCTTGTTGACGTTTCCCCTTCGTAACCCATTCCTTTTTATAGTTTGCCCTTTACAAAAGGGTAAACTAACGCTTTTTTTTAGCTTCGGTTTCCCTTTATTCTCAAAGTCAACATTTACAAATTAAGTTTTAATTACACTTAATTTTAATAATCGTTGAATCCCATAGGAAGGAAGAGTTGTTCTTAAAACGGTAATTTAAATCCTTTACCCATCTTTGGCATTCCAGGCATCCCTTTACCACCGCTAAACATCTTCATCATACCCTTCATCTGTTCAAACTGCTTCAACATCTTGTTGATATCTTGAATCTTGGTAGCAGATCCTTTGGCTATCCTTTTTTTTCTGCTTGAATTTATAATCTTTGGCTTTCTTCTTTCTTCCGCAGTCATAGACTGGATAATCGCTTCTGTTTTTTTCATCTCTTTTTCTGCTGGTGCCAGATCTCCTAGATCCCCTACTCCCGGTAACATCTTCAGGATATTTCCGATAGGCCCCATTTTCTTTATATTTTGCAACTGTTTTAGAAAATCTTCTAAATCAAATTCCTGCTTTCTTAATTTTTCTTCTAGTAACTTAGCTTCATCTTCATCTATGGCACCTTGAGCTCTTTCAACCAGGGAAACTACATCTCCCATCCCTAAAATTCTAGACACCAATCTTTCAGGATGAAATAATTCGATATCCTCTAACTTTTCTCCTACACCAATAAATTTGATTGGCTTTCCTACTACTGCTTTGATAGATAATGCCGATCCACCTCTGGTATCTCCATCTAACTTCGTTAGTACTACACCATCTATACTTAAAGTCTCATTGAAGCTGCTGGCTAAATTAACTGCATCTTGACCAATCATTGCATCCACTACTAAGAGGATTTCCTGAGGTCTGACTTTTTTTCTTATCTGATTTAATTCCTCCATAAGAGTTTCATCTATATGAAGTCTTCCTGCTGTATCCAGAATTATATATGTTGCTTCTTCTGCTCTGGCTTTCTTTACCCCAGCTTCACAAATACCTACAGCATCTTTACTTCCTTCTTCATAGTATACCGGTACACCAATTTGGTCTCCTAAAACTTGAAGCTGCTTCATAGCTGCCGGTCTGTATACATCCGCTCCCACTAAAAATGGTTTCTCGCCATCTTTTTTCAAATATTTAGCTAACTTCGCCGCAAAGGTAGTTTTACCCGCCCCTTGTAATCCTGCTAACATGATTATTGTAGGACCTCTATGAGCTTTAGTTAATCTTGCATTTGTTCCGCCTAATAGTTCTATCAATTCATCATTTACTATCTTTATGAATTGCTGTCCTGGATTGATACCGCTGAGAGTGTTTTCTCCTACAGCTTTTTCCTTGATTTTATTTACAAAGTCCTTTACCACACGGTAGTTAACGTCAGCTTCCAACAATGACAGCCTTACTTCCTTCAGGGCAGCCTTTATGTTATCCTCTGTTAATTTTCCATGTCCCCTTACCTTTTTAAATATTCCTTGGAATTTACTTCCTAAATTATCTAACATAGAACACCTCTTATATATCAAAACTTGCTATTAAGCTGTCTAACCTTGCTTCACTATAATCTGCCTTCAGCTCTTTCAAGCTGTTTCTTATTTCTTTTTCTCTTTTTAAGAACCCTATTTTTTCCTCGTAAGTCTTTAAAATTTTAATTCCCCTTTTAATATTATCATAGACTGCCTGTCTGCTGATCCCGTGAGACTTTGCAATCTCCGAAAGGGAAAAATCATCTTCAAAGTGTTCTTCCATATAGGTTCTTTGTTTCTCGCTTAAAAGATTGCC
>DAOUPY010000263.1 GCA_030625925.1 Fusobacteriaceae bacterium
ATAAAGCCAGAGAGAATTTTCAATACGATCTATTGTTAAAAGATATAGCTTAGTCATGAAGAAATTAGGATACGAATACTAATGAACACCAATATTCACAAATTTAAAAAGCTGAACCGCAAATAAACGCAAAAACAACTCTTCCCTTTTTAGCGTTTTCTCTTTGATTAAAGAGAAACCTAACGTAAAGTATCTAGCTTTAGTTTCTCCCTAATGAGGTCTATATTTAAAATCAAGTTTTAATTATACTTGATTTTAAATACTCGTAGAATCCAACTAACAAGGAAGAAGGTTGAAATTAATCCGCTAATTAACATAAATATAAAGATCAATCAAAAAGAAAAAAGATATTTTTGTCGCAGATTACGCAAATTTACACAGATAAAATATTTTAATAAAATAATTTGTGTTAATTAGATCTAAAAATCCTACTAATCTGTGTCAAGTGTTTTGGCTTTAATTTGCGACATTAACGGTTTTAAATTTTTTGTTATTTTATAAATATAAACAAAAAAACCACACCCTTGGCACTGCTGGCCTGAGTGTGGTTTTTTATCCATATAATATAGAAGGTATTTTTAGGCTTATGATGTTATTTTATTCATTTCGCAGTGCATCTATAGGATTTAACATAGAAGCCTGTTTGGCCGGGTAAACCCCGAAGATAAGCCCTATAAAAGTTGAGATGATAACCGATATTCCTACTATAGTAGGAGATATGACAGGCGGTATATTCACAAAGTAACCTATGGCGTAGGAGAGCAGATACCCCACAAGGATTCCTATCCCTCCTCCAATCAATGACAACAGAATAGATTCTGTTAAAAATTGAAATAAAATATCCTTGTTTTTAGCTCCTATGGCCTTTCTGATCCCTATTTCTTTTATCCTCTCAGTTACACTGACAAGCATGATATTCATAACTCCTATTCCCCCTACAAAAAGAGATATTCCAGCTACAAAAATAATAAATATATTCAGTGTTTCCAGGATACTCTTTAATTCACTCCCCCTGGGGATCATCTCCTCGTATCCGTATATATCAGAATGATTCCTGATCTCTAATTGTTTAATGACATCTATTAGAATTTGTTTTCCCTTAACAGGGTCTTCCGGCATGACTACAATAGTTTCGTAGTCTTTAGTCCCTTTTATCCGCTCCATTTGAGACAGGGGGATCCTGGTGAAGGTAGGCATCATGGTCGACAGCCCAATCTCATTCATGGCAGAGTCTGGATGCTGAAAAACTCCTACTACGGTAAATTCTCTTACGATTTTTAGGAGTTTAAACTCTAAGCTTATTTTTTTCCCCAATGGAGAGTCAGCTCCGAATAATTTTTTAGCTGTGATATGATCCACTACTATAACAGGAGCACACTCTTCATATTCCACACTCAAGATGGGCCTGCCTTCTACATAGTGAACCTTATCTATCTTCTCAAACTCCGGGGTGGTAGAGTTGACCAAGGCCATCCTTTTAATATCTTTCCCCAATGTATTTTTAATAGCAATTCTCTCACGAACACTGGGTGTTATAGCCAATATCCCGTCTACATTATTCTGTAAATATTCAATATCGTCCTTTTCCAGAGAATAGATACTTTTAAATTCGTCGGCGTCCTTATCTACGGTTATCTCGTATACACCAAATCCGCTGTTAGCCAGGTTACCGGCTATTTTTTCCTCTCCCCCCTTGCCGATTGCAGACATGGCTATCACTGAAGAGATCCCAATAATTATTCCCAGCATAGTTAGGAGAGATCTCATCTTATTACTGATTAAAGATTGTATGGAACTTTTAAATATCTCTATAAAATTCATGATCAATTACCTCGTTTTTTATTAATTTTCCATCATGGAATCGAATAATTCTTTTACAATTCTGACCTACATTATCTTCATGGGTGACCATGATTATAGTAGCTCCCTCTCTATTGAGTTTTTTAAATATCTCTATAATCTCTGCTTCAGATGTGGAATCCAAATTTCCTGTAGGTTCATCAGCCATAATAATCTCTGGATTCACCACCAAGGCTCTGGCTATAGCTACTCTTTGACGCTGCCCTCCAGAGAGTTCATTGGGTTTATGATAGGCCCTGTTATCCAGCCCGACACTCTTCAGGGCCTCTAAGGCTCTTTCCTTTCTGATTTTTGCGTGAACTCCGCTATATACCAATGGCAGGGCTACATTTTCCCAGGCTTTTAATTTAGGTAAGAGGTTGAAAGACTGAAATACAAAACCTATTTTTTTATTTCTGACCTCTGCCAGTTGGTTATCATTTAAATTAGAAGTATCTACCCCATCTAATTCATAAATTCCAGATGTAGGAGTATCCAGACAACCCAGAATATTCATCATGGTGGACTTGCCGCTCCCACTATGTCCCATGATAGCTACAAGTTCACCGCTTTTTATAGTGTATGAAATATTATTTAATGCTTTCAGAGTGATATCACCAGTTGTATATACTTTATCTAGTTGGGCTATCTCTATTACTGTTTCTCGATCTCTGTAGTTTATATGATCAGTCATTAGTTTTCCTCCTTTCCTTTCCCCTGGCCATTCCCTGTTTTAACTTCCTGATTTTCTTCTAGAGCAATATAAGGATTTTTTAGGATAGACATCCCTTCAGGCAGATTATCTATTATAACCATACTGCTGTTACTTTCTTTTACATCAACATAATTTTTTCTTATCTTTTTCTCTGTATTCAAAATAAATACATAGTAGCCCTTCTCATCTTCCAAGATGGAAGCTCTCGGAATAGATACAATATCATCTATGGAATTTACAATGATATCCACCGATGAATTAAATCCTGGACGGAGTTCCCTGGGTAAATTCTCTATAGTAATTTCTACCTCTACATAGGCTTCTGTATCATTTGTAGTGGAACTGCTGCTGCTGGAAGAATTTGACGCTGTAGCAGTGGAAAGGGTGGAAATCTTACTAACAACTCCATGAAACTCATCCTTATAGGCATCTGGTCTGATCCTTACATCCTGACCTAATAATATACCCTGAATACTGTATTCCGGCACATTGGCAACGACAATAAGGTCCGACAGGTCGGCTACTTCAAATAGTTCTACCTCGGTATTGACCCTGTAGTTGGCTTCTGCAATCATAGATATGATTGTCCCATCAAATGGACTCTTAATTTCATCCAGCATCTTAGACAGCTCCTCCTGGAGGCCATCTATATTTAGTTTAGACTTTTTTATATCAAATTCTATATTCTCTATCTCTACCTGGGAAGATCCCCCTACTTGAAACATGGAGATGGCATTTTTTAGATCTCTTTCTAATTTTTTTAGGTTTATCTCCTCTTTTTTTAAATTTCTAATAACAGTATTTTTATCTTCTGGATCAAAGGTCATAATAATTTCACCTTTTTTTACATAATCTCCGGCAGTGTAAAAAACTTCATCTACCTTGAGAGACCTGTCGGCATAGACTAACTTTGTATCTCTTGCCTGTACCACCCCGTCAGCTTCTACTATCTTTTCAAATGTAGATTTTTTTACATTAAATATTTGATATTCCTTGGATATGTCTTTATTTTGAGTGGTTCCATAATAG
>DAOUPY010000448.1 GCA_030625925.1 Fusobacteriaceae bacterium
AAATAGAACAGGTTCACAATTTTCCTAATAAAAAGACCTATATTTAAAATATAGGTCTACAATTAAAAAATTTATTTTGACAAATTGTCTTAAGTTTAATAAACCTGTTGGTTATGAAATTTGGTTGCTTTTCAATTCATACCAATATCTAAAGCCCTTCATCACCATCTGATCTACCTCCCTAAAATTTATTTGATATAATAATACTCCTATTAGATCTCTTTGTCAAACATTTTTTATTTATTTTTATCTTTGCTCTATATCTATACTCTGCTGTCACTTCAACAACCTTTTAATTCCTTGACTTTCCTCTCTATTACTTTTAGGTCACCATTAGTTTCATGAACTAATTTTACGATAGCTGATCCTACTATAGCTCCATCTGCTATCCTATGTATCTTTTCTACATGTTCCCTGCTGGATATCCCAAATCCAACTGCTAAAGGTAGGTCTGTCTCTGCCCTTACTTCTTCTAGAAAACTTTTTAAATCTACATCAAAGTTATTCCTAACCCCGGTTACACCAAAGGATGAGATACAGTATACAAATCCACTCCCACCCTGATTAATTATATCCCCCAATCTATCCTTGGAATTAGGAGCAACCAAGGGTATTAAATCTAGGCCGCTTCCTTCTGTAAATTTACTGATTTCTTCCCTTTCCTCCAAGGGAAGATCCGGTATTATAAGCCCATCTACCCCCGCTTCCTGACATTTTTTTATAAAATTTTCTATCCCCTGGCTCAAGATAGTATTGAAATAGATTAAAAACACCAATGGGATCTCTGTTTTTTCCCTGGCTTTTTTAACAACTTCAAATACTTTAAATAACTTAGTTCCATTATCTAATGCCCTCTTGCCGGCTTCTTGGATAACAGGACCGTCAGCTATAGGGTCTGAGTATGGTATTCCCATTTCTATTATGTCAGCTCCTCCTCTTTCCATAGCATAGATAAGCTGTTCTGTCTGATCTAAGCTAGGATCTCCAGCTGTTATATATGTAATTAATGCTTTTTTATCTCCTAATTCTTTAAATTTTTTCTCTATCCTGTTCATAGTTTTATTCCCCCTTTAAATATTCGGCTACTGTATGGATATCTTTATCCCCACGTCCTGATATATTTATTACTAATATCTGGTCTTTTCTCATCTTAGGAGCTAACTTCACTGCGTAAGCTATGGCATGGGAACTTTCAAGGGCCGGCATTATTCCCTCCTCCCTGGTTAACAGTTTAAACCCTTCCAAAGCTTCATCATCTGTCACCGATTCATACTTTACCCTTTTTATATCATGCAGGTGGGCATGTTCCGGTCCTACTCCCGGGTAATCTAATCCAGCTGATATAGAGTGTGCCGGCCTTATATTTCCGTCACCATCAGAGAGCATATAAGTTTTCATACCATGTATCACTCCTACGCTCCCACAAAATGCTGCTGCGTGCTGCCCTGTTCCTATCCCATACCCAGCTGCCTCTACTCCATAGAGTGCCACCTTTTCATCTTTTATAAAATTATAAAACATCCCCATGGCATTGGAGCCTCCCCCTACACAGGCAATTATCGCATCTGGCAGCCTTCCTTCAGCTTTGACTATCTGTGATTTGGTTTCCTCACCTATTACCTTTTGAAAATCCCTTACCATAGTCGGATATGGATGGGGTCCAACTACCGATCCAATCACATAAAATGTATCCTCTACCCTCTGAACCCATTTTCTTATGGCTTCATTGGTTGCATCTTTTAAAGTTCCTGTTCCAGATGATACACCTGTCACCTTCGCTCCCAAAAGTTCCATCTTAAAAACATTAATTTTCTGTCTTTCTATATCCTCTACACCCATGAAAACTTCGCATTCCATCCCGAACAATGCCGCTCCTGTGGCTGTTGCTACTCCATGTTGTCCTGCACCCGTTTCAGCGATCACTTTCTTTTTTCCCATTTTTTTGGCCAGTAAGATCTGTCCCAATACATTATTTATCTTATGAGCTCCAGTGTGATTTAGGTCCTCTCTTTTTAAATATATCTTTGCCCCTCCTAATTTCTTACTCATCTTTTCGGCATAAAATAAAGGTGTTTCACGGCCCACATACTCCTTCAGATAATACCTGTACTCCCCCATAAATTCCGAATCATTCTT
>DAOUPY010000285.1 GCA_030625925.1 Fusobacteriaceae bacterium
CTCTAAATTATCCTGCTTATAGTTATATCCCAGGTTAAATCTATGAGATTCATTTTTCCCCCAGTCATCTGGTGATTTTGTTGTCGTATGATCTTTATCTTTATCTGAGCCATCTAAGTACAATGATCCAGGGAATCCCATATGATCCTTATGATAGTCATATTTTAAAGTCAAAGCATTGGCGTCATTTATCTGGTATTTTGTCCCTACCATTACGTCATCTGATTTTAAGAATGCATTATCCCTGTATCCATCGGTGTTTTTTCTGGCAGCATTTCCAAAAATTTTGAATTTTTCTGCTGTAGTACTGAATCCAACATTTGAATTTAACTGGTTATATGATCCTGCCTCGGTTTGTAATGTCAGACTATCTGTTCCTTTTCCATTTTTAGTGATGATATTTACGGCTCCTCCTACAGTATTATCTCCGTAGACTACCGAAGCTCCACTTGGTATTATCTCTATCTTTTCTACCGTCTCAATAGGGATGCTGTACAGATTAAAAGCAGAGGTATCGATGGGGTTCATCTTTACTCCATCTACTATTATAGCTGTATTTCTATTGTAATTAGCTCCCTGTCCCCTGATATCGATTACTCCTGTATTACTCATCCCGTCACTTACCTTTACACCCGGTACTGATTTTACAGCTTCTACTATATTTTTAGCTCCGCTTTCTTTTATATCCTTTGCAGTAATTATAGTGATATTTTTAGGTGTATTTCTTATTGTGTTTTCAAACCCATCTCCAGATATCGTTGTTTCCTCTAGCCTTATTATTCCACTTTCTTCAAAAAACTGATCCTCTACTATCTCATTCCTGTTTACGTCATTGGCATAAACTGTGCATGCCAAAATAAGGGCTAAAACCCCTGCTCTTTTTATCATCTCTTTCTCCCCTTTTCCAGATTAGGTATCCTGACTTAGTTTCTTCCTACTTCCATCCCTTCCCAAGGTTTCTCCTCAGTGGTTATGATGGTTTCGTCCACTTTTACAGTAGTGAAGGCTGTACTAGAATCGCACTAGTTTCCCCATTATTATTCTCTTCGTTCTTAGTTTACAAATTCTACAAAGAAATGTCAAGATATTAACACTTTATTAAAAAATTTTAATCGTTTGTATTTAGTATGTTGCCCGTATTTCATACCATTTACTAACGACAGATTAAAATATGATTAAAAATTAATCAAAAGCAAAAAATTTGGAATGAAAGAAATAAATATGGATTTATTACGGTTTTTTAAAAATGACTTTTTATGACTTAAACAAAAATAAAGTCAATTTTTGTCAGTGTTTAAAGATCAGACCTTCATTGTGATCCAAATAAAGAGAGGTTTAAAAAGAATTTCTAGACATTTTAAGGAATCTATCTTAATATTAGTATAATTATTATAAAAAAGTAACGTGACCTTGCATCCAATTGAACGTCATCTAGGATTTCATTTTTATAATTTGCTAAATCATCAAAATATAAAGGAGCACCATCCATGAAACTAAAAACTTTTCTTATTTTCCTATCTATAGGAATTTTAGCTGTGATCTTTGCCCTGTCAAGCGGGGTCATAAAGATAAATCCTCTAGTCACACTAAAGATTCTTGCTAATTTTATTGTAAATCACGATTTATTTGATGTCACTTGGAATCAAAATTTAGAGATAATTCTATTAAAACTCAGATTACCTCGCATATTTTTAGCCTTCTTAGTAGGCGGAGGACTCTCCTTAGTTGGAGTTCTTATGCAGGCTCTTACAAAAAATTCCCTTGCTGACCCATATATTTTAGGAGTTTCTAGCGGGGCTTCTACAGGTGCAGTCTTGTCCCTTATCATAGGACTTAACATTGGCGGTTTAGGCACTCCATTTATGGCATTTCTAGGGGCTATTATAGCTTCTGTTCTGGTTTTCAGGATCGCTAATATCGGCGGGAATTATAGTTCTACTAAATTGGTTCTTACAGGAATTGCCATTTCTTCCATGTTTTCATCTATTACCACTTTTATCACTTTCTCTGCTCAAAACGGAGATTTGTATACAGCATTATTTTGGATTGTAGGTAGTTTGAGCGGAGCCAAATGGTCATCGATCTATCTTTTGACTATCTTACTACTGCTTGTCTTTGGAATAACTATGTTTTTTCATAGAGAGTTGGATATATTACTTTTAGGAGAGGAAAGTTCCAAAATTTTAGGAGTTAATACCAATAAGATAAGGATTATTATTATTATTACATCTACTCTGCTTACAGGGGTCTTAGTTTCCATAAGTGGTGTAATTGGATTTATTGGCCTTATTATCCCTCATATTTCCAGGAAACTAACTAGTTCTAAGCATAGAGTTCTTATACCGGTATCCATATTTTTAGGTGGATTTTTCCTTACCCTGGCTGATACTTTTTCTAGAGTAGTGTTATCTCCCAATGAACTTCCTGTAGGAATTGTTACTTCATTCTTAGGAGCACCATTCTTTTTATGGATCATGAAAAAAAGTATCTATAATTTTAATAAATAGTTTAAAAGACAATTGAAAATTGATTAATTATAATGGACAATTATAAGCAAATATTCAGTCACGGATTACACAAATTTATTTGATAGGAATGATTTTAGAAACCTAAGATAATCTGAAAAATCTGCGACCAAAAAGAAAAGGTTTTATTCGTGAATATTCGCGTCATTCGTGGTAAAAGAAGAGTTTTATAATTTACATAGAGAACATAAAAAAAAGGAGAATAGATTTGAAATTAAAAATTGAAAACTTAAATTTTGAAATAGATAATACAAAAATTTTAAATGATATAAATTTTGAAATTAAAAAAGGTGAATTTGTTGGGGTTATAGGCCCCAATGGCTGCGGTAAATCTACCCTGTTAAAAAATATATATAATATATTGACTCCTACCACTGGCAGTATTTTCATTGATAATAACCCAATAGATGATTTTTCCTCCAAGGAGTTAGCCAAGAAAATATCTACCCTCACACAGCATTCAGGGGGGGACTTTGATTTTTCTATTATCGATATTGTTCTTATGGGAAGATACGCTCACTCCTCCATGTTTTCTTCTACATCTAAAAAAGATCTAGGGATAGCAAAAAAAGCCTTAGATAAAGTTGGACTGTCTCATTTTGAAAATAGGAGTTTTTTGAGCCTTTCTGGAGGAGAACAGCAAAGAGTTATGATTGCCCGTGCCATTGCAGGAGAAAATGATTTCTTCATCTTAGATGAACCTACAAATCACTTGGACATCAGATATCAGTTAGAGATAATGGATATTATGAAATCCTTGGATATTACTATGTTTTCTGCAATCCACGATATGAATATTGCAGCTACATATTGTGATAAGCTTATCCTTTTGGAGGAGGGAAATATAGTATCCATCGGCACTCCTGCTGAAGTTTTATC
>DAOUPY010000411.1 GCA_030625925.1 Fusobacteriaceae bacterium
GAATTACTGTAAAATATAAGCTGATAGAGGGTGAAAGTTCCAAAGGTTCTAAGGGTTTTGCCCTTAACGGGGTCTATTTCGATTCACGAGTATTAAAATTAGATTTAGTTTTAATCTGGTTTTAAATATGATTGATACAAGAAATAGAGGAAAGAAAATCAAGAAGTTTCTTACTCTTCCTTTTTATGGTTTCTCTCAAATCAGAGAAACCGAAGCTAAAACCATCTTGTCTTAGTGGAGTAGGTCGCGATCGTTGTTGTTGAAACACTCCAGCTGAAGTGGGCCGACTATAAACTTCGGTTAAAAGTTAAAAAAGGAGTCATCAATTAATGTTGGTGGCTTTTTTGATGTGTGTAATTTAAAAAGGGATATTTTAAGAGTAAATCATCAAGAAAATAAAAAGACAAAAGTAATGATATTTTATGTGATATAATGAATAATAGCTAGGTTTAATTATAATTTATTAGATTGAAATATCTATTGATTTAAGGGAAAGGAAAAAAATGGAAAACAAAAAAAAGTTTTATAAACAATTGATAACCATAGCGGTCCCCATAGCTATGCAAAGTATGATCTCCTCCTCGGTAAATATGGCAGACGTATTTATGATTGGAAAATTAGGTGCAACTAAATTGGCCGCTTTGGGATTAGCCAATCAAATAATGTTCTTGATGGCACTCCTGTTATATGGAATAAATAGTGGGTCTGCAGTTTTTATGTCACAGTTCTGGGGGAAAAAAGATAAAAAAAGTTTATACAAGGTATTGGGAATAGCCCTCATAGCTAGTATATTTATAGGTACAACTTTTTTTATAGGCGGGCAGTTTGCTCCAGAGTTTTTGATAAAGATATATTCTCCAGACATAGAGGTAATAAACTTGGGAGCCTCATATTTAAAAATAGTGAGTTGGTCGTATATAGTAACGGCAATATCCATGGTATATGGAATTCAGCTTAGGAGTGTAGGGATCTTGAAGTTGGGTGTTTATACCAGTGTAATCAGTTTGATAATTAATATATTTTTTAATTATGTATTAATATTTGGAAATTTAGGATTTCCTAAATTAGGGATAGAGGGAGCTGCAATAGCTACTTTGATTGCTAGAATTATAGAGATGATAATAATAGTAAGTTTAGTATATAAAAAGAAATATCCATTAGCTTGTAAGATAAAAGAGATGGTAAAAATAGATATAAAATTTCTGAAAAAATTTACTATAACTACTGCACCGGTTATAGCAAATGAGATGCTTTGGGCTCTGGGAATGACTGGTTATGCTATGGTATATGCTAGGATGAGCACCGAGTCTGTAGCGGTAATAAATATTGTAGACAGTATTGCCAGGATATTGTTTACAGGGTTCTTTGGTATAGCCAGTGCTACTGCAGTGATGATCGGACATAAAATTGGAGAAAAAAAAGAGGAAGAAGCTATTAAATATGGATATCTATTGGGAAAGATATCAGTATATATAGGGATAGTGACAGGTATATTAATGGTGATAATCATAAAACCCTTACTAAGTTTTTATAATTTAGAGGCAGAAGTTTATGATTTAGTGGTAAAAACCACTTATGTGTTAGCAGTTCTGACACCATTTAAAAGTTTTACAGCAACTACAGTCGTAGGAATATTAAGGGCTGGAGGAGATGTGAAATATTGCTTGGTCTTAGATATAACAGCACTTTGGTTTGTAGGAATACCCCTTGTGATATATGGGGGATTGACCTTAGGTCTGCCTATCTATATAGTTTATGGATTGGCTGGAAGTGAGGAAGTTATAAAGTTTATTTTTAGTGTCAGGAGAGTTATTTCAAAAAAATGGATTACAAATTTAGTGGAAAACATGTAGGAGGAAAAGATGGGATTGATTGAAAAATTGGAGTTGAATCCAATAATAGCAGCGATTAAGGATGAAGAAACATTGAGGGAAGCCCTGAATAGTGATATAGAAGTTATTTTTATATTGAAATCAACTATATTAACTATTGAGACAATGGTGGAAAAAATAAAGAAAAAAGGAAAGATAGTTTTTGTACATATAGATTTAATAGATGGGATGTCTCCTACAGTAGATGCACTTGATTATTTGAATGAAAAAACAAGGTTGGATGGGATTATAAGTACTAAATCTGCCCTGATTAAGGAAGCAAAAAAACTAAAATTACTTACAATACAAAGGTTTTTTATCTTGGACTCTATATCGTATAAGAACAGCTTAAAATATGCCAGAGCAACTAAACCAGATATCGTAGAGATCTTGCCAGGTGCCATGCCAAAAATAATAAAAAGATTTTTATACAACTATAAGTGTCCTTTGATAGCCAGTGGAATAATAATGGATAAAGAGGATGTTATCTTAGCATTAAAAGCCGGGGCTATAGGTATATCTACAACTAAAACAGATATATGGACTTTGTGAAACGTTTC
>DAOUPY010000464.1 GCA_030625925.1 Fusobacteriaceae bacterium
GGAAGCTGTGCGGCAGCCATTGTAGCTAAAAGAATGAATCTTATGGGAAATAATGTGGTTGTTCAGCATTTATTGGGAGACTTAGAGATCGAATTGAGAGAAGATGTATATATGATAGGGACAGGGGTGAAGATAGCCACTGGTTATTTTGTAAATTAATAATGAAAAAAGAATAGGAGTTTGCCCTATTAGGTGCAAATTCCTATTCTTTTTTCATTATTAATTTACAAAATAACCAGAGGCTATCTTCACCCCTGTTCCTATCATATATACATCTTCTCCCAATTCGATCTCTAAGTCTCCCAATAAATGCTGAACAACCACATTATTTCCCATAAGATTCATTCTTTTAGCTACAATGGCTGCCGCACAGCTTCCTGTTCCGCATGCCAATGTCAGCCCTACCCCTCTCTCCCATGTTTTTATCCTTAATTTCCCTTCCTCTATCTTGCAAAAATTAACGCTGGTATCTATGGGAAAAAAACTAAATTCATTTATAAGAGGCCCATACTTATCCACAAATTCATTGGAAATATCTTCTACAAAAACTACAGTATGAGTAGTTCCCATAAATAAAGAAGTTATAGAAAATTCTTTGTCCTCTACCACTATATTTTGATTAAACAACTCCCTTTGAGGATTAAATTTAATGGACTCATGATAATAATTTTCTCTCCCCATGTTAACCTTTACCATAAAAGGATCGTAGTTGATAATTTTTGCTTCTAAAATTCCTGCTCCTGTTCTAACTATTAATTCATCTTTATTTATTAAATTATGATTCTTCAAATAGAGACAAAAACATCTAAATCCATTTCCACACATAGTATCAAAACTTCCATCAGCATTATAAAAGATCATTTCATTATTATTATTTTCATCTTTAGAAACAATAATTAACCCGTCAGCACCAATACCAACCTTCCTATCGCAAATTTTCTTAGCCAATTCAGAATACTTTAGTTCCCCTCTTATCTCTCCTTCATCTACAATGATAAAATCATTTCCCAGTCCATGATATTTTTCAAATTTCATAATTCCCTCCTTAGTTTAATAAAAATTTAAAACAAAAAGCAACATGACGCTGCATCCAGATAACAAAAAAAGCCGACAGATTTTTATCTGTCGGCTTTTATATTTTAAGCTGTTGGAAGCTCATCTGAATAAAATACCTTCAGATAGCGCTCCATTGAATAATTCAATGACAGTGATATAATTATTCATTATATCCCCAGTAGTATTTTTCTGTTAAAAAATACCCTTCGGCAAAAAATCCTCTCATCTAGTTTCATAGACCTAACCGTCTCCACTAGACTACTAATATTTAATGCAACCTCTATCAATATTTAATTGTAATAGTATATTATACCTTACAATCATAATAAATCAATATATAAATTATTATTTAACCTCTATTTTTCATTTTTTTCATTCTATACTTTTCAATCAGTTTTTTCATATTTTTTATATTCCTCTTCCATGGTTTCCTTGGCCTTTTTTAACTTTTCTTGGGATTCTATATAAATTCTCTTCTGAGTGATAATCTCACTACTTTTTTCATCTTGAAATCCTCCAGTATAAAATTTTGCCAGTATAAAAATTAAAAAAAGCACTACTAAAAGTTCTATGATTTTCATTTCTACCTCCTTATTTCATACAATATTTTCTTAGAATTTTGAATATTAGGAACATTTATTTAGATCTCTTCTTTAATTTTATATTATTTTTTGTGATTTCCTTTAAATCTATACTGAAAGTTGAGTTTTCGATTTTAAACAATTTTATAAAAAACTAGATGTTAACTTCTAAACATTAACAGGTCAGCGTAAAAATTGATCTTAAGGTAAGCTTATGACATATACATTAATATTCAGTTTATTTAGATAATAATAGGTTATATTTTATGAAAAAGAAAAAAAGAGCAGTTTTCAATAACCGCCCCCTCTTTGATTCTATATTTTTCAATTATTTATGTTTTTTATTATTTGTGTTATACATAAGACCAGTTGTATAAATAAATTTACTTAGATGTAATAAGTCCATCTTTAT
>DAOUPY010000274.1 GCA_030625925.1 Fusobacteriaceae bacterium
AGTACCATCCTGTCAGTCTGCTCTCGATAAGTGGTGAACTTATAAAGTGGTTTAGTTTATCCGGAAACCAGCAGACATACCAGGTTAATTTCCCTAGAATTTTTTCCTTTATCTCATTTAAAATATTTTTACTCTTTAATAATAGAGGCAGAGACAGAGAGATATCTGAAATTCCATCCAATCTATCGGTAAAACTATCTTCATGGAGAGCAGTTTTTATAAAAAGATCCATCTCGGCTGATTCCTTTAAAAATTTTGACCATTTTTTAAAAGATTCCGGGTTTTTCGGCATATCACTGATCACCCTTACCCTGTCCATAAGGTTCTTTTCACTAAAAAATTTAAATACCTGTCTGATATATTCTCCTAACTCTTTTTTATTATCTATATAACCGTATGTTCCATCTTCTTCTGAAAAGAAACTTACTCTTATGTAATCATCATAGTCCTTTAGAGGGTTTCCAAAATCTGTCCTTTGCCAGCTTGCCAAAAGACCGAAGATATCGATCTCCTTCTCCATCCCATATTTGAAGCAAATATCAAGATATCTTTCAAGAGCAGTAAAATCGCACTCTATATTCCCATTTCTATTTCTTTTTACTCCGATGATATTATGTTCAAAGAGATTTGAACAATTTTCTTCCACCTGAAAACATCCCTGTCCCTCCCAGGAAAAATCAGAAGCTACCACAGTAATCACCTTTTCTCCCAGTGCAGCCAGTTCTGCTGTATAATTTTCTATTATCTTAAAGTGGTCATCACTCCAAAATTCCACCTGGTACATCCTGGCCCAAGATGAAAGATGCTGCCAGAGATCCAGATGAAAGTCAGATTCTTTTAATTCAGGAAGTATTTTATCTACTACAGCAATATCTAAGTTTATGACCTGTTCCTTTATTTCTGTATCATACCCCTCCTGACTGAATAGGTTTATGGCAATATTCAGATTATCTCCCCTGTATTCTTTGCTGACAATTCCCTCTACCCAGATCATAGTTGGTTTATCTACCTCGTTATATAAATACTCCTTCTTTAATATAGGATCTGTTATGAGAGTCTTTGAATCATCATCCAATACATATCCCAGAAAATATCCTTTAAGGTCTGTATTTTCTCTTTTTTCAAGGTCTATTCTTATTCTTTTTTTTAGCCCCTTGTAACCTATGTGATTATAAGTCCCAAGGGAAAGCAGTATATTTTCTTCGCTGGTTAATGCTATCTGAAATGCAAATTTTTCACCCTTTAATACCATTAAATTTAATTTATCTTCTACAGGAAGATCTTTGCCGTCTATGTGTTTAAATGCTGAATTGTAAAGTTTATATTGAATATTCATCTATCTCTCCTATTGGTAATTTAAATTTTCTGTCCATGGAAAAGGAAGCGGAAATACCAATTCTATAAATCCTTCCAATTTTCCCTTATTCATATTTTTTTCTTTTTCTTTCTTTTCAAAAATCAATTTAAGCAGTTCCTTATGGGTGTTTATTTCTATTTTTTCTGCTCCTAAACTCAGCTGGTATTTTCCATCTACCTCTTCAACCTTTAAACCAGTCACTTCTTCATCTGTAAGATATTGTTTGAAATACGGCTTTAATTCCTCCATAAAGCCCACAAAATCTATTATTTTTAAACTTCCCGAAAGATATTCTCCTTCTCCGTGATATCCTGTAGGAGCTTTTTCTCCCTCTGAAAGAATATAGTCTATTTCATTTACTCCTAATTGAGTTCCAAGAAAAGCTAATGTCTTAAATATTTCACTTTTATCTCCCATAGCTTCCTTTACTTCTACTCTTTCTGGTGTTTTTTTTAGGATTATATATCCCCTTAGTCCATTTTGGTCTTCCAATACATACCTCTTATATGATGTATCTCCAAAGGGAAAGGTTCCTGAATCTATGAGAATCTCAAAATCTGTCCCCAGCCTTAAATATCTGGTACCACAAGAATTATAGATTTTCTTTAGAGATAAAATATCCTCTTCTTTGTATCCTCTGACAATAAATTGCAGATCGGGAACCCCAGCAGAAATCCTGTATCTTCTACAGTTTTTTATACTTTCAGCTCCCCATTGTTTGTATAGATTTCTCGTGCTGGATATAAGACAAAGATTTATTCCCATCTCCTTCATCCTTTTTTCCACATCTTTTAAAATTCTTGAAGAATACCCTTTCCCTCTATGGTCAGGATGGGTACATACAGCCCCTATAGATCCCGTTGATATAGGAGTCCCTTCTATTAAAATCTTTCTGGGAAGAAAATTTACCACTGAAGTTATTTTTCCTTCTTCTTTCATTATTCTCATGTTTTCTGCATTTTTAGGAGAAAGAAGTAAGGGAAATTCCTTTTCCATTGTATGGGGAAGATTCCCCCTGCCGGTTCTAAATACAAAATTTATAAGATCGATTATCTCGGGTACTTCATTTTTCTTTGTTCCACTTATCTCTATAGTTTCTATCCCTTTAATCCCGATAATGCCACCCCCTCTTCAAACTGCTTTTGAAGGAGGATATAAAATATAAATGAAGGTAAAAACGTCATCGTGGCTCCTGCCATGACCAATCCATAATTCACAGTATACTGTGCATTCATACTAGCCATCCCTACAGTAAGAGTCCTCATAGAATTTGATGTGGTAGCTATTAGAGGCCATAAAAATTCATTCCATGCTCCTATAAATGTGAATATTGAAAGAGCTATTATTGCCGGCCTTATAAGCGGCAGTACTACCTCTATAAATATCCTAAATTCTGAACAACCGTCTATTCTGGCAGCATCCATGAGATCTCTAGGAACTTTTAGGATACTCTGTCTCATTATAAAAACTCCCACAGCAGTTGGAAGGGGAAGTATTAATGCCATATAAGTATTTAACCACCCCAAATGTCTCATTATTACATAGAGAGGAAGCAGGGTTACCTGAGAAGGTATGATAAGGGTTAATAGTATGAAGAAAAATATTTTTTCCCTCCCTTTAAATTCAAGTTTGGCAAAGGCATACCCCGCCATGGAACTAAATACCACATTCAATATCACTCCACTCAGAGAGATGAATAAACTATTAAAAAAATAAATAATGAAACTTGTGTTATAAAAAATTTCTCTGTAATTTTTAAGTGTAAGATCGTCTAAAGAAAACTTAAAGTTATAAGCCGTATAAGTTACCCTTAAAGATGTCATAAACATATAGAGAAACGGAATTATCATGAAGCTGGAGATTAATATTAAAATCAACCTGCCTAATTGTTTTTTCATCCTTTCCTCCTAATAAACTTCTGAATTTTCTTTTTTTAAAAAACTTTTCTGAACTATTGCTGCAATAGCCGAAAAGAAAAGCAATATATTGGCTATTGTCATGGCATATCCTGCATTTAAATTTTTAAAGGCATTGTTATATATATGAAGGACAAGGGTCATAGAAGCATTTCCAGGCCCTCCTCCTGTTAAGGTATAGATAAGATCAAAGGTTTGCAGCGACCAAACCAT
>DAOUPY010000491.1 GCA_030625925.1 Fusobacteriaceae bacterium
CCTACTTCATCAACAGTCTCTTCCAAAAGGTTCTCTTTATAATTAACTACAAATTCACTTCCCTCCCTTGTTACAGGAAGTATTATCAGATAGTCATTTTTATTGAGATAAATATCCAGCCTAGATACACAAGGTCCTGTCCATTTGAAATCTACACTTTGTAAAAACCATCCAAACTTTTTTAATTCGTCGAAGTTGTCGAAATTTTCAATTATCTTTCTATTTATCACTTCAAATTTCATCCTCATATCATTCCTTAAGCTGCTATCCAAAAGAAACTTAGTTTTATTCAACTGTTTCCATTTATTGGAAAACTCTATGAACACAGCCTCTGCCTCATCAAAGGAAGAAAATCTTTCCAGTTTATAAGCCTTTCTTCTTTTGGCCATATTTATTTTTTCGTTTTTAAATTTTGTTAAAATATATCTCAGTTTATCACTAGAATTTTTACCTATCCCTTTTTTATCCAGGACTTTTAAATCCTCCATAGAAAGTCTGAAATTTGCTACTCTTAAAACTTCTTCTTTGGGCTTTCTTCCTGCACCTAAACGTGCTCCTCCCTTTGACATTTGCATCCTCCTAACTAATATCACGTAATCTATCACACTGCATATTTATTATCAAACTAAATTAACCGTGTAACATAGCTATAATTTAAAATCAGAGCATCGGAAATATTTCCATTCCCGATGCTCCATGATAATTCAAACTTCAATTTTAAACTTATAGAAGCCCTTTTTTCTTAAGAAACTCTTCTGCCACAACTCTTGTAGGAATTCCCTCTTCATCAGCCCTGTAGTTCATATTCTGCATCTCTGTCTCATTGATCTGACCCGAAAGTTTCAGCAAAGCTTCTACTACATCAGGGTGAGTCTCTGCAAATTCACCGTTCAAAAGTGGTGCCAAATTATATGGTAGGAAGAAATTTTTATCATCTTCTAATGTAATAAGTTTATGAGTGATAAGTTTCCCGTCTGTACCAAAAGCATCTGTAACATCTATCTTCCCATTTTTTATGGCAGTATAACGAAGTCCTCCGTCAAGCCCTTTTTCCTCTTTAAATTCCATCCCTGGATAGATCTTCTTAAGACCCAACATTGCATCTTCTCTTTCAAGAAATTCCATAGTCGCTCCAATTACCAGTTCATCTGAAACCTTTGCTAGATCGGAAAATGTTTTTAGATTATACTTCTCAGCAGTTTCAGCTTTTACTGATAAAGTCCATGCATTGTTAAAACCTAGATGCCCTAAATAATCTAGATTATATTCTGCCTTGAGTCCATCCTTAACAAAATTGTAAATTTCATCAGGATCTCTCAGTCCGCTTTCATTCAAATGAGCTGAATATGCCGTCCCAGTATACTCAGGATAAAGATCTATATCTCCATTTTTCAAGGCTTCAAATGCAATCTTTGTCCCCCCTAATTCTTTTACATTAGTCTTATAATCAGTGTAATTCTCGATCATAACTGCAAACAACTGCCCTAAAACTCTTTGCTCTGTATAGTTTTTGTGACCGATCTTGATTGTTTCTACCTCGGCCTCTTTTTTCCCACATGCAGCAAATACCATAATTGCCATAATAAGTACTACATTTCTAAATAACTTACTCATCTTTTAATCCTCCTTAGTTTTATATAATTAATAAAAATCAATTCAAATATTTTCAGTTTATACCTACTTTCATCCCTGATAAATTTTATAGCTTTAAAATTTATTAGTTATTCTTCAACCCTTGAGGAGTAAGCTTTTTTTCCACAATACCTAAAATAAAATCAACTGATATTGCCAAAAGGGCTGTTGGTATAGCTCCAGCTAAGATCAAATGATTATTACCCATGGATATCCCCTTAAAGATAA
>DAOUPY010000253.1 GCA_030625925.1 Fusobacteriaceae bacterium
ATCTATACGAAATATTGTGATATAGTATCTGTCCCCGATTTTTTTGATTTCGTCAACTATATATTCTTTTAATAGTTTTCCAGACTTAGCATACATCTCACCCTTATCTATGGTAAGGGTGTTTTTATTTATCCAAAGGATCTGTCTATAGTACTTAGCTTCTTCCCCATCTTTTCTAATTAAGTTCACTGTATATTGTGTAGGAGTTTCATGGATTATTTCAGACTTATAGAGGGTGCTGTATTTATTTCTGTCGGTCTGGTCGTCGTAGGAGATATCGCTTCCCATCATACTCTCCTTTAACATATGTTTTGAGATCTTTATTGTCCTAGATGTGCTGGGCATATAGATCCATAAATTTTGTCCATTCCTTAAATATTTAGTTCCTCTGTCTCTGGCAGGGTATTTAAATACAATAAAAGATTTTTCATTTCCAACAGCATCCATAACAAATTTCTTGGTATATTTTTTACCTTCCCTATGAATAATTATCTCTCCTTCATAACTGACACTTTCAGGAGTCATATTGTAGTCTAATCTAGTTAAAATCTCATTGGAGCTCATACTAAAGATTAAATTTGATAAAAGAAAAAAAGCAAATAATTTTTTCATGATCCCATCCCTCCTAGATTATTCATTTCTCATATTCTCTACAGCTTCTCTTTTGACCTCTGAAAAGATAGCTAAAAAAGTAGCCAAGGTAGAGGTGACAAGTGCCACAGAGAGACTCAATCCCACAACAAAAATAGTCAAATGAGGGTAGATAACCCCCTTTATATTTAACTCACTGGTGAAAGATTCGATCATATCACCAAAGTTTACTCCTACTCTGCCTAAGTAAAGTGCAATTCCTCCTCCGAGGATAATCCCTGCGGCCCCGCCTATGGATCCCATGAGTCCTCCCTCCAAAATAAATATTTTTTTAATTTCTCTCTCTTTCATGCCTAAAGCTTTTAACAATCCAATTTCATGGCGTCTTTCAAAGACGGTCATGAGCATGGTATTAGAGATGCTGAGCCCGGACAGAGTGGCGAAGATAAAGATAAATATCCCCTGAATAAAAGGTAAAATCTGAGTGAAACTTTCATTCATCCCTATTTCATCCCATCTCTTTACAAGGACATCTTCATCTATATTTTCAGCCAAAAATCTTTGTATGGAATTTTCATTGTTATTGGAATAGATGAGATATTCAGTGATCCTATCCTCCATATCCAAGAGGTATTGGCTGCTGGAAAGGGTGATGTAAAAACTTTTATTTAGTCTGCTGTTATCCATCTTATAAAATCCAACTATATCGTAGTTTAGAGAATAGAGAGACTTATCCTGGGTTTGGGTGAGGAGGGTCACTAGATCTCCTAATTTTAAATCCAGTCTTCGTCTGAGACTCTCACCTATAATAATTTCATTGTTATTTTCTAAAAATCTTCCAGAATATATAAATTTATCAAATCCAATTATTTTTTTATCTTTACTTTCAATGCCGCTTCCTATGGCGTTTTCATGATTTTCATGAAAATAGATCAAACCGCCAAATTTTATCCGGCCTAGGCCAATGTTTTTTTCAGGGATTGTTTCAACCACTTTTTTAATTTTGGAGTATGAGAAGTTAGACGAAACATCTAAACTTCGAGACCGAAGTTCATAATCAGGTGCTGTTATCCTCACATCTCCCGTCATTCTTTTTCCACTTTCTAAAAATAGATTCTTTTCTCCCTCTATCCAACTGAGACCAAATGTCATTCCGGAGGTGGCAATTAAAATAATCAGAATAGTCAAAAAAGATCTTTTTTTATTCCGTTTTAAATTTTTAAAAACTATACTTAATAACATAGTCATCTACTCCCTTATAACATCAATAGGATTTAGCTGGGTTGCTCTATAAGCTGGATAAAAACTTGCCATAGCTGCTATGACTATCCCGAATATCAAAAATAATAAGTTTAATTTAAAATCAAAATATCCGTATATCCTATCAGAAAGGGGAATGGTGGTGCTCAATTCATGGGCAAGAGAAGGGGTAGGAATACCCACTAATTCATAGTAATAAACTAAACTCCCACCTAAAATAAATCCGATGCTGCTCCCTATTCCTCCAAGGATACTTCCTTCTAAGAGAAATAATTTCATAATTTCTTTGGGTTTTAAACCATTGGCCATTAAAATTCCGATTTCTTTTTGTCTTTCCAGCATTGCCATGAGCATGGTGTTGACTATCCCTACTCCAGACATGAATAAAATAATCAGACTTAAGATTATAACCACTTTTACTTTAAGTTTAGTGATGACTATCAGATCAAAAAGTTCGTCGAAGTAGGAGATGACCTCTACTCCTAATTCATCTAATTTACTCAAATCTACAGGTGAGATCTCCCCCCTTAAAACAATATCGTTAATATGATCAGTTTCAGCAAACTCCTGAGCTGACTTTAAATCTATCAATACAGTATTGAAGTCAAATTCCAACCCTCCTGTTTTGATTATTCCTGTGACTACCAAATCTATGGCATTCAAACTTTCTTTAGCTGTAGTACCCATTAAAACAAATGGATCTCCTACCTGTAAATTTAAATCCTTGGCCAGGGTAGAGGAGATGACTACTCCTAGACTGCCGTGGATGAGGTAGGAGCTTCTTTTAAAAAAGCTGTCTTCAATCTCCCTATCTCCTCCAATGACCCTGACAGGGTAATCATATTTACCATCGGTTATGACCCCTGAAAAAACCAGCCGGCTGCTATGATCATATTTTTTTAAAATAGGGGTAACTTCTTTTGAAATAAGGTAATCTAAACGATCATCGATATTTTCATATTTTTCCTTAAAATAACTTTTTCCATATAGTTTATAGTCCCCGGTTTCTGTTTCTCTCATTATTTTAATGATCCTTCTCTCCATACCTATATTTAACCCTATGCCTACGATTATGAAGAAAATCCCAAAGGCTAAACTAGCCAGAGTTAAGACAGACCTGATACGATGCCTGAATATATTTCTAAAAGCCATTTTTAGTATCATAATCCTCACCTTCTATTTTTCCATCTCTTATCTTTATGACCTTTCTGGCTTTTTCAATGATCATGACATCGTGGGATGAAAAGACAAATGTAGTCTTTTTTTCTAAATTTATTTTTACCATGAGATCTAAGACTTCTTTTCCGGTCTGGGTATCTAAATTCGCCGTTGGCTCATCGGCTAAAACCAGGATAGGATCTTTGATAAGGGCACGAGCTATGGCAACCCTTTGCTGCTGGCCTCCAGATAGTTCAGAGGGTCTTCGGTCTTTTAGTTGGAAAATCCCCAATTCATTGAGAAGATTATCAATCTTATCTTTTTTTTCAATGGAGGTATGTTTCTCACATAGATCGAGGGCGAATTCAATATTTTCATAGACTGTTAATACAGGAATAAGGTTATAATTTTGGAAGATGAATCCTATCTGATCTCTCCTAAAATCAGCTCTCTCATCTTTGTTTAAAGCACTGATATCTTTTTGATTGATAATTATGTTACCCTGAGTAAGGGAGTCCATGGCACCTATAATATTTAAAATAGTAGTTTTTCCAGAGCCGGAGGGACCGGCGATTACGGCAAAATCACCTCGATCTATCTTAAAATTTATATTGTCTATGGCTTTGACTTCTACCTTTCCGTGTTTATATATTTTTGTTATTTTTTTTGCTTCTACAAT
>DAOUPY010000058.1 GCA_030625925.1 Fusobacteriaceae bacterium
TGAAAATTATATTTTTATTTTTTAATATTTTTTTCTAAATTGTCTCGGACCTCTATACTGGTCTAAATATTGTACGGGGACTACTTCTACCTCTAATTGACTGAGGTCAGCCCGAACGATAGATACATCTATACTGTCTCCTAGTTTAAAAATTTCACCTGTATCCTCATTTGTCATAGTATAGTTTACTTCGTCAAAAGTGAAGTAATTAGGAGAATTGACACCGTCAAAGAAACACTCTACGTGTTCTTCCGTTTCAAAGAATATCTTAGTCTTATTGAAACCAATAATTCTACTCTTATATTCCTCTCCTATTTTATCTAACATGTATTCTACAATTTTTATCTTTACACTTTCAGATTCTAATTTCATAGCTGTTCTCTCTGTTTTTGAGATGTGAGATCCAATTGCAGACATCTCATCTTTAAACATCTTTATAGTTTTTTTACTTGGATAACCTGTAAGAGTTTCATTGATAACTCTGTGAACCATAAGGTCGGCATATCTTCTAATCGGAGAAGTAAAGTGAGCATAGTAATTTGAAGATAATCCAAAATGTCCAATATTATCTACGGTATACCTAGCCTGCTTTAAACTCATCAAGATAAGTTTATGGATGATCTGGCTGTTGCCGTCTTCCTTAGACTGCTCTATTATCTTTTGGAACTTTCCAGGATGTAAATCCTCATGAGAATGAAGGCTGTATCCAAACTTCTTAATAGAATCATTTAGTGCGGTAATTCTATCTGGATCAGGTTTTTCATGGGTTCTGTATAGGAAAGGCAGTTCCATCCAAAATATCTTTTCAGCAACAGTTTCATTGGCTGCAATCATAAAGTCCTCTATAATTCTTTCAGATTCCCCTCTTTCGATTACCTTAAGATATTCTACTTTTTTATCTTCTCCTAAGACAGCTCTTACCTCTGGGATGTCAAAATCGATGCTGCCTCTAGAATATTTTAACTCTCTAAGGATATGAGATAATTCTAACATCTCAAAGACCATCTTATTTATGTCTTTATATTCCTCTGTATACGTTTTGTCACCAGCTAGGATCTTGTTAACTCCCCCATAGGTCATCCTATGAGCAGTAGATATTACAGCTTTATAAGTTTCGTGACTTACTACCTGCCCCTTGTTGTCGATCTCCATTTCACATGTAAATACAAATTTATTTTCATGGGGGTTCAATGAACATAGTCCATTTGAGATCTCCCTAGGGAACATAGGTATTACTCTGTCTACCAGGTATACCGAGTTACCTCTTTTACGTGCCTCCATATCTAGAGCACTTCCAAATGGGACATAGTAAGAAACGTCGGCGATACAGACGATAAGTTTGAAATTCCCATTCTCTAATTTTTCCACATATACAGCGTCATCTAGATCTTTGGCGTCATCTCCGTCAATGGTGATGATAGGAAGATCTCTTAAGTCATGTCTTTTTTCGATCTCTTCTTCTGAAAGCTGATCGCTTAACTCCTTTGCCTTTTTAATTAGTCTGGGAGAAAAATCCATAGACAACCCTTCTCTAATTATAAGAGCTTCAATCATATTGTTGGTATCATAGGGATCTCCGATTCTCTCGATGATCTTACCCTCGGGTTTCTTATCTTTTTCTCCCCAAGATATGATTTCACAGACTACTAGTTCACCATTGTGGGCTCCTCCATTGAATCTTTTGGAAACAAATATATCATTTCCAAATGAATGGGTAGGAACTACAAATCCAAATCTCTCGTTAGCCTGGTAGATACCAATGATGGTATTTTTTTCCCTCTTTAATATCTTGACTACTTCTCCATCTTTTTTGGCTCCAGTAGTTTCAGTAGATAACTGCACCATGACAAGGTCACCGTTAAATGCTCCATTAAATTTAGATTTAGGGATAAATACACCAAAATCTTCTGTATCAACAAATGCAAATCTGTCCTTAACTACATCAAGGTTTCCGATAACATATCCTAAATTGAGAGGAGTATTATATTTCCCTCTTTTACTTAAGATGAGATCTCCCGATTCTACTAATTTATCTAAAAAATCTCTATTTTCTTTCTTTAATTTAGGAGACCAATCCATATAAGATGTGATCTCGCTTAAAGTTTTTCCTTTACCTTTTTTGAAAAGTTCTAAAACTTTTTTTTCATCATTTTTTTTCATATATTCTCCCTTTATTTTTTCAACTCTCCTAAGATACAGTTTCTCATATCCACAGTATTAGGGTGGATAGGAGCATCGATCTTTAGGAGATATTTTAATTTTCTGTCTACTTCAAATAGAATAGCATCGTTGATACAAGTACTTGCCTTTTCTCTAATCAAATCTACATGGGGGTAGTTTCTGTTAGGTTCTATGGCATCAGCTATATATATTATCTTTTCCAGGGTTGTCATCCCTCTTCTGCCGATAGTGTGGTATTTGATGGCACTTAGGATATCTTCATCACAGATTCCCAGCTCTTTTTTTGCATAAACACTTCCTGCAAAACCATGGAGTAGTTCTCCCATATCTCCGTAATATTTTAGAGTTTCGTCACATTCTACATAGGAGTGCAGCTCCTTCAAATTCATGCATTTAGAAACATCGTGCAGAAGTGCTGCAATCTCAGCCCGGTGTTCATTGATCTTATATTGTTTTGCTAAAGAAACGGCTACATCTATGACTCCCAAGGTATGTTGATACCTCTTTGGAGGGAGTGATTTCTTAATATGGTCATATAATTGGTTTAACATAAAAACCTCCGTTATACTTTTTTATTATCTAGAAAATTATAAAGCTGTCTATTCCATTACTTTTTTAGATATCTAAATTTTTAGTGTAAAAAGTTTTGAGATTATACCATTTTAATTTTTTAACTTCTACACCATCGATAAGTATTTTAATTTTGTTAACACCTTCCAAGCTGGTATATGTATTGACTAAAGAATATATGATTAGGAGTTCCTGTTCCTTGGTTTTGATACTCTCAGCAATATTAGAACTGAAGTTAAGATATAGTTTGTCTCCCACGAGATAGGAGTTTAATAGAATGGTGTTATAATCCATAAATGCATGGTATTCTCCACTCTCATCTTGGATTTGATAATTACTTTTTTCTTGAATAACATTAAATATGGAATTCACTTCAGATGCAAAATCTTGCTGCTGGATCTCTACATCGGATGAAACCAAGCTATCTAAAGAATCATTGGGAGTATAAATTTTTACTATCTTAACATTGGCAGCCACCTGTGTATTTTTATGGTTAGTAATTTTTTTTATAGGGATATCGTCTCCTAAGACAACGTATATATAGAAAAAAATACTACTTATTAAAAGGAAGGCAATGGAGCCGCCTAAGACAATTAAATTTTTTTTATCTTTCATAATCGATCTCCTTAATATTTTAATAAAAATGTTTTTTTATAGCTTTGGCAATTTCGCTAGCAGCCAATTTTTGATATCTAGCTTGCTTTAACTTACTTATATCTGATGTATTTGTAATAAATCCAGCTTCCACTAATATTCCAGGACCGTCAAATCCTCTAAGAACTGCAAAGTTAGCACCATGTGCCCCCCTGTTTCTAACCCTCAATCTTTTGGAATAAGAATTAACCAAATCTTGTGCTATCCTGGCAGAGATTTCTTTATTTTTTTTGTAAAATAGCTGCCCCATAATAAGAGTTATATCATCGGCATTTTCTCCAAATTTATCTCCTACACTGTTTTCAAAAGCAGCCACTTTTTTAGCATAATCAGATTCTGTTCTGGAAAAATAAAATACATCTGCCCCGTTAGCCTGGGAACTATTATTGGAGTTTAGATGGATACTGACAAAGAAATCTCCCTTGTATTTATTTCCTATATTCGGCCGGCCAGATAAACTGATAAATGAATCATTGTTTCTAGTCATAATTACGTTAAAGTCTTTTTGAAGATTAGTTTTAAGATATTTAGTGATTTTAAGGGCCAGATCTTTTTCATGGTATCTATTAAAACCAGTAGCACCAGGATCCTTTCCACCATGACCTGCATCTACGATGATGGTATATTCCTTTTTATCTTTGTTTTTATCAAAGTTTAATACAAATCTTGTGGGGTTTGACCAATAACGATCACTATAGTTTATATTGTTTTTAAAAAATATAAAGACACCTGTGGAAGTTTTATACTTTCTTACTTTAACACTTTCAACATAACTTCCATTGATTATCTTATTTTTTAGATTAGAAGAAGCTTTTGTATTTAAAAATTCAACAAAGACATATCTGTTGTGTTCGTCATAATTAATATTATACTTAGGTTTAACATTTCCTTCTACATCGATAACCATCTGGGGAGGATTACCGTTAAATCTTAGGTTTTTTAATAAAATTTGTTTAGAAAACCCTATGGTAGTTAGGATAAAAAAAAGTAGGACTAAATTTATTTTTCTCATTGTGCTCTCCTTATATTATGTTAGGTTAAGGTTAAAACTATCAAGCTATATTTTATCATATATCATAATATAATGTGTAAGTTTTTATTGGGAAAAGTTGATATTGTAGATGAAATTTTTATCTCGTCAACTGGCAGAATAAAAAGTAAAAAAAGGAAATCATGAATAAATTTGGTAGGTAAATATTATTATAAATATATGCTTTTAAGGGGGTAAGAGATGAAAAAACTTTTATTTGGTATGGCAGCATTGGCATTGGTAACTACAACCTATGCAGAGGGATTAGAGATCAAAGCCGGATATGATGTTTGGAGAAATCTATCTAAAGATTATATGGGTGACAGCGGGGGATCAATGGATCAGGGATGGACCTTGGGAGCGGAATATCTATGGGCCTCTGGAGAGGATTATTCCTATGGGCTGGGGACTGAATTCAGATCTAAAATAGAAGATGATAATAATGAGTATAATAATTCTATGCCATTTTATTTAGTTGGGAAATATGATATGCTGGATGAGATGTTTTATCTGGTTGGAAGAGGGGGATATAATGCAGCTTCCAATGTAACTGGCGGGAATACCAGAGGGGGACATTATGTAGGAGTTGGTATAGGAAGAGATATCGGACTTTTTAATTTGGAAGTTTTATATGAAAATATGGGTTATGAGTTTAAAAGAGAGGACCAGAGTGGATATCATGACAGTGTAGGAATAAAATTTGGTATGAAACTGGGAGAATTTTATGACATGATGATGCAGGATACGACTCCTAGTGAGATAACTTTAGCTGCCATAGAAGAAAATAATAAGTCAATGATCGCGGAAGAGATGTCTGTTGTAGAAGAAAATCAAATATCTTCAGTGGTCGCAGAAGGAGAGCCTATGATAAAATATACCCTAGTTAATTTTCAGTTTAATGACGGTGAATTGAATGATGAGGCTAAAGCTGATTTGAATAAGTTAAAACCAGAAGTGGAAGGGGCCAAAAAAGTAACTGTAACAGGTCATACTGATACCCGGGGATCGGCTGTATATAATCAAGAATTGTCAGAAAAGAGAGCTCAGGCGGTCGTGGATTATTTGGAAATATCAGAAGGTGTAGAAATAGAAGTGATCGGCAGAGGGGAATCAATGCCTTTAGGAGATGATGATAACAAGAATAGAAGAGTGGAAGTAGAAATAAAAAAATAAAAAAATCCTATGATTTGATGTGTTAAAATGGCCTTTATTTGTGCAATGTTCGTCTTTTTTTCTGGAATTTATGATACAATTGCATTGATATCATCTATTAATATTATGTTTTGAATTATATTAATGGACGATAATCTTGATATAAAGGGACTGGTTTGATGTTAAAAAAAGAAATTAAAAAGGTGGATATACTATCTTTGGCAATTGGGGCAATTATAGGAACTGGAGCATTTATTCTTCCAGGAACGACATTTTTAAAAGCAGGGATGATAAATTCTGTTATAGCCATCCTTATGGGTGGAATCATAATGGTTGGGATAGAAAAAAATTACGGTTATTTACTTAAAAAATTTCCAGTAGCAGGAGGAGAATATGCCTTTACCTACGATGCATTTGGATGGAAACATGCATTAACATGCGGGTGGTTTCTAACTTTGGCATATTCAAGCCTAGTACCTTTCAATGCTACAGGTTTGGCCTTCGTTGCAAAATTTATAATGCCGGGAGTATTAAAGGTCGGATATCTGTATACCATAGCAGGATCTAGTATATATTTAGGGGAGATCGGAATAGCGGTATTTGCTCTATGTTTTTTTGCCTATTTAAATATTAAAGGGGTAAAATTAGCATCAAATTTTCAAAATATAATGGTATTTTTATTGGTGGGAATAGTGTTTTTATTTTTGAGCTTAGCTATCGCTAAAGTTGGAGTAGATAATTTACATACTGCTACCTTCCTTAGGGGTCAAAAGATCAGCGTTTCTAATATATTAAAGATATTATCTATAGCCCCTATGTTATTTGTCGGATTTGATTGTATTCCGCAGGTTGCAGAAGAACTAAATTTTAAAGCTGAAGAAGCTTCTAAATTAGCGGTATTCTCTATTTTAATAGGAGCTTTAATCTATTGTTCGATCCTGTTTTTCACAAGTTTTGGGGTAACCTTGGCGGAAGTAACTAGCGGAAATATAACATGGGCAACAGGGCATACAGTCGAGTATTATTTTGGTAAGATTGGATTATGGTCTCTGGGGACAGCCTTGCTTTCAGCTATCGTAGCAGGGATAAATGGATTTTATATGGCAGCCAGCAGATTGTTGTTTGCTATGTCCAGGGGAAAAATATTACCAGAATTTTTTGGTGTGTTAGACCCTGAACATCATACTCCTAAAAATGCTATATTATTTATCTTGGGAATATCATTGATTGCACCATGGTTTGGCAGAAATGTATTGGGGTGGATAGTTGGGACTTCTAGTGTAGGAGCATCTATAGGGTACTTGTATACCAGCCTGTCTTCTTATAAATTATATAAGGAAGAATATAATAAGGTTTACCTGCCATCTATATTTGGTTCTATAGCGGGGATAATTTTCTTGATCTTATTATTGGTGCCGGGACTAAAAAGTTCATTGTCTGTACCGTCAGCTATTATAGTAATAGTTTGGGGACTCATAGGTTTATCATTTTATAAGTTCTATGATCTGAAGGTGGTACATTATACTAAAGAAGAATTGGATGAATTGATTCTAAACAGGGATTCAGAGGGAAATTTTAAAGGGGGATTAAGATGATAGAAGAAGTGTTTAAAATGTCAACAGGGGATAAAACAGCAGTAGAAAAGTTAATTTTAGAGGATGATTTAAACTATATTCATATGGTATTTGAAAAGGGGAAGGGGCTGCCTTTACACTATTCAAATGCAGTTGTACATATGACTGTTATTAGGGGAAAATTATCTATAACTTTGGGAGATCAAAAGACTAAAGTATATCAGAAAGGAACTCTTTTAAAGGTGCCGTATGATATAAAGATGAATGTTAGAAATGAAGATGATGAGGTTTTAGAGCTTATAGTGATAAAAGCTCCGGGAGCGAAACATCCAGTGAAATATGTAAGATAATTCTGAGGGATTTAGTTCCCTCTTTTTTTTTGATTTACAAATCTAGAACTGAAGTTATCTAAAGATTGAAAAAGTTTAGATTTTTTGATATAATAGCCTTTGATGGATATTTAAATTAGAATTTTGTAAAAGTGGAGCGAGTGATGTACGATAAATTTATTAGTAAAAGTGAAGAAAGAGTAGAAGTTTATTTTAAATTGAGGTTTTTTGAAAAAAAATCTTATGTTGAGGTAGTAGATAAAAAAGGGGAAGAAGTCAGTTTTCCAATAACTCCT
>DAOUPY010000407.1 GCA_030625925.1 Fusobacteriaceae bacterium
GTTGGAACACCCAACGAAATTTACACCAACCCTAAGAATTCTTTTGTGGCAAATTTTATAGGTGATTCCAATCTTTTTAAAATAAATAATATATTTAATGATTCTGAAAAAATCTATTTAAACAATGAAGTCAGCTTGGACACAGAACAGGATTTTTCAGATCAATCATTTGTGTCTGTACGACCCGAACATATAAAGATAAAAAAAAGTTCATCCCAGAGCATCAATGAATTTAAAGGGATTGTCGAAGATGTTCAATTTAATGGAAATATTATTAAATATCTTGTCAGCCTTGGCAATCTTAAGATAAGGGTGACCGCAGTTAATAGTTTAGACGAAGGCAATGAATTTTCTGTTTTTCAAGAGATCTATGTTGAAATCCCGAAAAAATCTATAAAACTCCTAAAGGATTAGGTGAGACTGTGATTAAATTTAAACAAAGATACGAAAATTTAATTGGATTTATTATTCTGATACTTTTAACGGGGTATATATTGATCCCTGGTTTAAAAACATTTAATTTAAGTTTTTTACAGAACAATGAATTTACAATTTTACACTACAAGGAATTTTTTTCCATTAAGGCAAATGTAATTTCTCTTACAAATACCATCCTGCTTGGATTTTCTACTGTTATTGTCTGCGGGCTTATAGGAACCTCATTGGCTTTTTTTATCGGTTATTTCGAGTTTCCCCATAAAAATATAGTGGGTAAACTCCTGCTGACTCCAGTTATGGTTCCCGGAGTTATAATAGTGATAGCTTTTATACAGCTGTATGGTGAGAATGGAATCATAACTAAGTCCATTGAGGGTATTTTCAATTTAGATGGTATTCCATTTAAATTTACCGGGTTTTGGGGGATTTTATTCGTCCATGCCTATACACAGTATATCTATTTTTTTTTAAATGTCTCTGTAGCGATAAAACATATAGATTATTCCACTGTAGAAGCTGCTAAAAATTTGGGAGCTAAAAAATCCAAGATATTTTTTTCTATTATCTTGCCATTCATTACACCTGCATTGATCGCCTCCAGTATAATAACGTTCATAACGGGGATTGGTTCCTTTTCTGCCCCAAGTTTAATTGGAGACAAATTCAGGGTATTGACAACTCAAATACTGTTTGCTAAATCAAATAATCATATGGAAACAGCATCGGTTCAGGTAGTTCTCCTGACACTGGTGGCTTTTACGTTTCTTTTTCTCTGTAGATATTATGAGAAAAAAAGCAGTTTCCCCTCACAGGTAAAGGGAGTATTGATAGAAAAAGTTTCGATAGAAAACTCTCTGTTGAAAATAATCTTCACTGCCTTGACAGGTCTTTTGATCTTATTTATACTGCTTCCAGTAATAACTATCTTTATACTGTCATTTGTTACCTCCGGGACATGGCTGATTGAAATCTTTCCTAAAGATTTTTCCCTGAATAATTATATAAAAATTTTTACAAAATCCAACTCATTGAGACCCTTTATAAACAGTGTGAATATGTCTATTCTTGCTGGATTTTTAGGAGTTGTCTTGGCTGTTCCATGTTCTTATATAATTGTCAAAACCAAGAGTAAATTTAAATTTTCAATTGAAGCCTTGGCCATGCTTCCATTGGCTCTTCCGGCCAGTGCCATAGCAATGAATCTGATCAATGTATTTAATAAACCTAATATTTTTGCCCTAAATAAAATACTTGTAGGATCATATATCTTATTACCTATCTCATATTTTATAGGAATATTACCTCTTATTCTTAGGAGTACTAATATTTCCATGTATAATCTAAATGACACCTATGAAGAGGCATCTAAAAGTCTGGGAGGTTCATGGATTTATACCTTTAGAAAGATAACTCTTCCAATCATTATGCCTGGAATAATTTCAGGGGTTCTCCTTGGATTTATACGGTGTGTCGGAGAATATACAAGTTCAGCCTACCTGTATACTGTATCAAATAAACCGATTTCAATCGCTATGGTAAATGCTGTCTTCGAATATGAAATAGGTTTAGCCATGGCTTACGGAGTTTTAACAATATCCTTTATATTGATCTTGAGTTTAATTTCAAATATTTTAACTAAGAAATATTAAGAGAGATGAAAGATGAAATAACAATAGTAATCTAAGAATTTTAACTGAGTTCATTTTTTTACTTAGTTATATCTATCCAGATTCCATAGGTTATTTCTTTGAGAAAACTTAGATCAATCTTTACAGCACCTAACCAATATTGATCCATCGTTTTAGAGTATAATAAAAAAAAGGAGGAAGATCCCATGAAAATAAATATTCCCGGAGGGGAAAATTTTGAGATAAAACATATAGTCTCAGACTATAACGGAACCATTGCTTTAGACGGGAAACTTGTAGAAGGAGTTGCAGACCTTATAAATGAGCTGTCAAAAGATATCAGATTTCACGTGATTACAGCCGACAGCTTCGGTTCTGTA
>DAOUPY010000517.1 GCA_030625925.1 Fusobacteriaceae bacterium
AGGTAATCACTGAGCCATCTCTAGCTTA
The DNA here is from genome assembly GCA_030625925.1 of Fusobacteriaceae bacterium. Taxonomy (GTDB): domain Bacteria; phylum Fusobacteriota; class Fusobacteriia; order Fusobacteriales; family Fusobacteriaceae; genus Psychrilyobacter. Next base: position 29 of record DAOUPY010000517.1, read on the forward strand.
TACAAATGAATTGATGGAAAAAGTAGATGTAGTTCTTGCAACTGGAGGAAATGCAATTATCGTAGCTCCCCATCCTAGATCTAAGGCTTGTACTGCTGAAACAGTTGCCAGGATCAACAATGCCTTGGTAGAAAATGGAATCAGATGCCCAAAGGATGCTATCCAGGTAATCACTGAGCCATCTCTGGCTTATACAAACGAATTGATGGAAAAAGTAGATGTAGTTCTTGCAACTGGAGGAATGGGAATGGTTAAAGCTGCTTATTCAAGTGGAAAACCTTCTTTTGGAGTAGGAGCAGGAAATGTCCAGGTAATTATAGATAAAGGTGTTAACTACGATGATGCCGCTGCTAAAATTATTGCTGGTAGAAAATTTGATAATGGTATAATTTGTTCTGGAGAACAGACAGTAATTGCACCAAGATCAGAATATAATAAAGTTATAGAAGCTATGGTGAAAAATGGAGCTCATTATATCGATAATCCTTCTGATATTCAAAAGTTCAGAGATACAATGTTTGAAAACGGACATATGAATAAAGATGTTGTAGGCCAGTCAGTTGCCAGAGTTGCAGAGATGGCAGGAGTGGAAGTTCCAAAAGATGCCAAAGTTATCCTTTTAAAAGCCAGCGGAATAGGAGCTGCCGACCTTCTTTGTAAGGAAAAAATGTGTCCTGTACTTTCAGCTTTTGAATATGATACCATTGAAGATGCCATTAACATTGCTCAAACTAACTTAGACCTTGAAGGAAGAGGACATACAGCGGCAATTCATTCTGATAACTTAGAAAACATCGAATTAGCCGGTAATTTATTGACAGTAAGCAGATTAGTTGTAAATGCTCCATCTTCAACAACTGCTGGAGGATCTATGTTTAACGGATTTGCTCCTACAACTACATTAGGCTGCGGTACTTGGGGAAATAACATCATTTCAGAAAACTTAGATTATAAACATTTAATCAATGTTTCTAGAATAGGTTTACTTAGAGAAGATGTTATAGTTCCATCAGATGAACAAATCTGGGAATAGGAGGAGATAAAAATGAGACTTTTAAAAATACAACCAGAAATACACAAGTTTGATACATTTAAACAATTTGCTGCAGACTTTAAAATAGGAAAGGGTGACCTGCTTTTTACCCATGATTTCCTTTTTAATAATTATATGAAAGATTTAAATTTAGAATCTGAAAATTTGTTCTTTGAGTGTTTTGGCCTGGGAGAACCATCAGATGAAACTATAAACTATATCATGGACGCTATCAGAGGGAAAGATATCAATAGAGTCATTGCAGTAGGCGGGGGGTCTGTCATAGACATCTCAAAATTATTGATATTAGAAGATACCAATGACTGCCTCAATTATTTTGAAAAAACAGTAGAAATAAAAAAGGTTAGAGAATTGGTAATTGTCCCTACAACTTGCGGGACAGGGAGTGAGGTAACAAATATTTCTATCTCTGAAATAAAATCGAAAAAAACTAAGATGGGACTAGCTGTAGATGAACTTTATCCTGAGAGTGCAGTATTAATTCCAGAGTTGTTGACGAACCTGCCGTATAAATTCTTCGTGACAAGCTCAATAGATGCTTTGATCCATGCTAGAG
>DAOUPY010000257.1 GCA_030625925.1 Fusobacteriaceae bacterium
CTATTTTTTTTATGACCTCCTCCTCCCTTTCCGTCAGTTTATAAGGGTCTTTCGGATCTATTGTCGGGAAATTATTACTGGTTAACTTATATTCCTTGCCATCCAATCTAATTGTCCCTTTGGTCTGATCTATCTTATCTAAAAGCATCCTCTTTTCCATATGAAATTCCGGTCTTTTTTTGATAACTGCCGCCTCTAATTTAAATTGAATAATAGCAATAGCTTTATGCATCTGCCCCCGGACGTACTGTTCCTTGTCATTAAATAATTCATCACTGTTGGCTATGGGTAAAAATTCTTTACACGGATCCCCACCATAAGTTTCCATAGCAAACCGACCCAGAGGGAGCAGGTTTATCCCATACCCCTCTTCTAAAGTCTTTAAATTACTGTACCTGAGAGAGATCCGGAGTACATTAGCTACACAAGCAAAGTGACCCTTGGATGCACCTACCCATAATATATCGTGGTTTCCCCACTGAATATCACAGTCGTGATGTCCTATGAGGTTATCCATAATCTTATGCGGGTCTGCTCCCCTATCATATATATCTCCTAAAATATGCAGTTTGTCCACTGACAGCTGCTGGATCAAATTAACAGACTTTACAATAAAATCATCTCCTATGCCCAATTCTATCACTGTAGATATGATCTGGGAATAATACTCTTCCTTATTAAAGTCCTTGCTGTTTAATGTCAGAAACTCCTCCAATATATATGCATATTCATCGGGCAGTGCCTTTCTTACTTTGGATCTTGTATATTTAGATGACACTAATTTAAATAGAGATAATATCCTCTTTATAGACACCCTGTACCAATGAACTTTCTCATATTCATCTAATTTTAATCCTTCCAATATTTTTTCGGGATAAAATATTAATTTAGAAAAATTATGTTTTTCTTCCAATGAAAGTATGTCTCCAAAAAGTTCATCTATCTTTATTTTTAAACTTCCAGAGGCTGTTTTCACCAAATGCCTGAATGCGTGATATTCTCCGTGGAGATCTGTAAGATAATGTTCTGTCCCCTTGGGAAGATTCAATATAGCTTCTAAATTTATAATTTCACTTGTGACTTCTCCTATATTTTTATATCGATTTGATAATAGTTCATAGTACTTTTTTTCCATTTCCCACCTGCCCTAATTATTATTTATGTGCACTAATTCTCTTTAAACATAGTTTACCCACTTTATTTACAAAATGCAACCTAAATAAAGCCCATTGACAAATCTTTTAAAATGTATTAAAATTTAATCGTGCATATGCACAAAATGGAGGGGATTATGAGAGGTAAAAAGAAAAGGTGTTGTCGATTTTTAGAAAATGAAATTGTATATAAGCCAATAGGTATTGCTATGAAAGAGATTACAACAAATGATATTGAGGCTGACGAATTTGAAGCCATTAGAATTTGTGACTATGAGGGATTGAGTCAAATTGAAGCCAGTGTATTGATGAATATCTCCCGTGGAACCATCCAAAGACTATTAAATTCTGGAAGAAAAAAAATTGTCGACAGTTTTTTGAATAAAAAAGCTATAGTTATTAAAAACAAACATTAAAATAATATTAATTATAGATCGTTTGATTTAAAAACGAAAAAAACATAAATTTTAGGCATCTGCCTAAAATTTATGTTTTTTATTTTTTTATCCAAATATCAGCATTTTTTATTTACAGTATTCAATCACTAACTTAGCTGTATTTAACAGTCCATCTACGTGTGTTCTCTCGTATGAATGAGACGCATCTACTCCAGGACCGATAAGAGCATGTTTAATTTGTGCTCCTCCACGTAAAAGTGCACTGGCGTCTGAACCATAATGCTTATAAATATCTAAAACATAATCAATTTCTCCGCCTTCACATAAATTTACCAGACGTTTTTTCATCTCCAAATCATAGGGACCAGAAGAATCCTTGGCACAGATAGTTACCTTGGTTTCTTTGGAAGTCTGGCCAATCCCGGGAGAGGCCATATCTATAGCCAGTATTTCACGAGTCATTGATGTAGCTATCCCTGACGCACCATGACCTACTTCCTCATAGTTAGATATAAAAAATTCCAAGGTATATTCTGGAACTATCTCATTTTCCATAAGGTATTTACAGACTCCTAATATTATTGCTACCCCGGCTTTGTTATCCAGATGACGACTCTTAACAAATCCAGACTGTGTCACCTCTACTCTGGGATCGAAGTATACAAAATCACCTATATTTATTCCCAGTTTTTTTATATCTTCTGCATTTTCTACCAGTTCATCCAGTCTCAATACCATATTATCTTCTGTTCGTTTATCTGTTTTAGGAGCATCCCCATAGTTATGTACAGATGATTTTTCAAACAGAATAGTCCCTCTGATCTCCTTACCGCTCATGGTGGATACAGTGCAGTATTCTCCATCTACAGAGTTCCAAGCATACCCGCCAATTTGAGTTAACTTTAAATAACCATTAGACGTAATCTCCCTTACCATTCCACCTAAGGTATCTATATGGGCTGCGATTATTTTACTTCCCTCTTTTTTCCCTGGTACAATTGCCCTCAATGCCCCCTTAGGAGTTATTTCAGTTTTCACACCTAATCTTTCAAACTCTTCCCTGCACACTGCTATCCCCTTTTCAGTGTCTCCACTAGGGCTGGGTATATTCAATATCTCAACTAATTTTTCCACCATATAATTTGTAATGTATTTCATATTCTCTCTCTCCTTTTTTATAGCTTATTTTATAGCTTAATCTTTTCATTTACAAAATCCATAATTGCTTCTTTCAGGATTATAGATTCTTTTTCAATTCTTTCATAATTTTTCTTAAATCGCTCTACTTTATTTTGATCTTTCAAGGACCCCAGATTTATCTTCACATTAAGTATAGCTCCTCTGATACCTGTTTCTAACAGCATAGCTCCTACACCAAGATCTGTTATGGCATTCATATTTCCGTATTCAGAGAAGAATGGTAATAATTCCATGGCCTCCAAAGATGTTTTGGCTATCTCATAGGGAACTTCCGTAGCTTTTAAAGTAGCTTTTTGGATTTCCTCACTTCTAAGAGCTATATTTTCATCTGTATCTTTAGGCAGTTTAAATGCTCCCATAAGCTCATTAAAAGATTTGGTATCCTCATCTATTAATATCTCTACTCTTTTTCTTATCTTTAAAAGTCTCCTGTGTTTTGTTAAAAACTCCTCCTTGATCATATCATCAAATTCTCTGTATTTTTTCTTATCTATAGCTAATGATGCCATCATACGAGACAGTGCTATCCCCAGCGATGAAGAGAGAGCTGCTACACTTCCTCCTCCAGGTGCCGGCGCATCCGAATCTACAACATCTATAAAGTCTCCTAATTCTATATTTAAATAACTCATATTTATCCCCCCATCGCCTACAGCGAAATTGATAATTTAATAATGTATAATTACACTTGAGATCTATTCAGACCTCTCAATTCTGTTTTATCTTTCCTTCGTATTTTCGTACATAATTCATGGTTCTGGTTCAATAAATTATTTTCCCATCTGCCACTACCTGGATTCCATTTTTATACACGTCCTTAGTATGATTGATTCCAAAGTGATACATTATATATTCTAAATTTGGTGTGTCAAAAATCACAAAATCCGCTTTCTT
>DAOUPY010000261.1 GCA_030625925.1 Fusobacteriaceae bacterium
ATATAAAATAAGTTTATTTAGTATTTTATGAAATATATGGTATAATAATAGGTACCATTTGGCAAATATAGTGGCGTATTTTGAATTTAACGAGGAGATAACAATGAATGAAGTAACAATGAACAATGAAGTAATGAACGAAACAACACCTAAACAATCAATAATCAAGATGGGGAAAAGACAAAAGCTGACTGTAAACAACATCTCAACTATCGGTGCTTACCTTGATGCTGAGACTGGAAATACAGATGATAATGTCTTACTGCCAAATAATCAGATTGAAGGGAAAAACACCCAAGAGGGAGACGTTGTAGACGTATTCATATATAGAGATTCTGAAGATAGATTAATAGCTACATTTGAAGCCAGTTTCGCAGTAGCGGGAACTATGGCAAAATTAAAAGTTGTAGACCTAGCTCCATTTGGTGCATTTTTAGATTGGGGATTATCTAAAGACCTTCTTTTACCAAAGGGACAGGAAGAGTGCAGAGTAGAGATCGGACAAACTTACCTGGTAGGATTATTCGAAGATAAAAAAGGCAGAGTTTCTGCCACTATGAACGTATATAAATTCCTATTACCTAACTTTGATCTAGAAAAAAATGAATTAGTAGTAGGTACAGTATATAGAGTAGTTCCTGAGATCGGTATATTCGTAGCTATAGAAGATAGATACTATGGACTTATACCTAACAACGAGTTCTTTGGTAACTATAGAGTAGGAGACGAAATAGAAGCTCGTGTGATCAGAACTAGAGAAGATGGAAAAGTCGACCTTAGTCCTAGATTATTAGCTCATGTACAAATGGATAAGGATGCTTCTATGATCTTAGAAAGCATTCAAACCAACTATCATAAAAAGTTAACTATCAGTGACAAAAGTTCTCCTGAAGATATCAAGAGAGAATTTGGATTAAGTAAAAAAGGTTTCAAAAGAGCTATCGGTGGATTATTAAAAAACAGATTTATTGAAAAAACTGAAGCTGGTTTTAAATTAACTGAAGCTGGAAAAAACCACAAATAAATAGATCAACAAAATAGAGAAAACTGAACTTCAGTTTTCTCTATTTTTATGGCTTATTTTTCACCTCTATTCTCCTCTCAACAACCTTTCAATTTCATCTAAAACTTTAAAAGGTTTCTTAAGTTTTTCCAATTTTTCCTCATTGGTATGTCCAAATAGGTCATGACACCCAAGGTCATCAGTTAACTTCGCTACTCTAACATCTAGGCTGTCACGCAAATCCGAAAGTTCTATCTTTTCCAAATCTTTTCCTTTATTAGTAGCGTATAAAAATATTCTGTCATCTTGATCTAGAAAAGCTCTTTTTATATATTGGACAGATTCCTCCATAAAAATTTCTTCTACTACAAGTTCTTTTTTTATTAAATGCATTTTTCCCCTCCTATACTATATTATCTACCTTATATATATATATATGTAATTTTATTCTGAATATAATGAATCATTAGTTTAGTATAAATTATACCATTTGAACTGTCGCATAACAAATGAAAAAACATTTTTTCAAAACATTAATGTTATTAAAATAAATTTATTTTTTTCCGGCTGGTTCCTGCCTTTCCTCGTCTTTTAAAACTGAAAAATTTATATGACAATATCCATTTGGATTTTTTTCTAAATACTCCTGATGAAACTCCTCAGCATCATAAAACTTATCTAATCTTTTAACTTCCACAACTATAGGCTTAGAGTAACTGTTCCTCTGGTCTTCTATATATTGTTCGATAGATCCTCTATCTTCTAAATCCATATAATATATTCCGGTTCTATACTGGGTACCTACATCTCCCCCTTGTTTATTCAATGAAGTTGGATCTATTATTCTAAATAGATGATTTAATATCATTCTTAATGGTAATATTTCTTCATCATAGTCCAAATAACATGCCTCTACATATCCTGTTTTCCCAGTACATACTTCCTTATATGTAACCTCTTCAGTTTTTCCATTAGCATAGCCTGATTTGGTAGCCAAAATTCCTTTTACTCTTTTAAAATAGGCCTCTACACCCCAAAAACATCCACCTGCCAGTACTATTTTCTTCATCAGAATCACCCTCCTAATATAAGATATACCACAAATTTTATGTAATAAAAACCTCCCGACTTTACAATCGCATAGTCAGGAGGTCATAGTCTTTATATATTTGATATTTTTCTACAAGTTCTAACTAATTGAGCAGTGTAAGACATCTCATTGTCATACCAAGCTAAAACTTTTATTATTTGATGTCCATCTACCGTCATGACCGTTGTACATTGTGCATCAAATAAAGAACCATAGTGCATTCCTATGCAATCTGAAGAAACAATAGGATCCTCTGTATACCCCAATGTTTCATTGGATGCTTCTTTCATTGCTCTATTAATATCCTCTGCTTTAACTTTTGTTTTTAACCTTACCATAAGATCTATACAAGAACCAGTCACAGTAGGCACTCTTATAGCCGCTCCTCCTAACTTACCATCTAGATGCGGCATTACCTTACCTAAAGCTGTTGCAGCTCCTGTTGTTGTAGGAACCATGTTTCCTGCTGCTGTTCTACCCCTTCTTGAGTGTATTCCCTTTTTGTGGGATCCATCCAGGGTGTTCTGATCATTTGTAAAAGCATGAACAGTTGTCATATATCCTCTTATTACTCCAAATTTATCATCTAAAACTTTTACAATGGGAGCTAAGCAATTTGTTGTACAAGATGCCCCGGATATTATAGTTTCGCTTCCATCTAAAATATCATCATTTACATTATATACAACTGTTTTCATATCTCCAGAAGCTGGTGCTGATATTACTACTTTTTTTGCTCCTGCATCTATATGAGCCTGGGATTTTTCCTTTGAAGTATAAAACCCGCTGCATTCTAAAACTACATCTACTCCTAATTTTCCCCATGGTAAGTTTACTGCTTCTCTTTCAGTAAATACAGCTATTTTTCTGCCATCTACTACTATACTATCCTCTGTATATGTTATCAGGTCTTCTTTGAATCTTCCCTGGGCAGTATCATATTTTAATAAATATGCTGCTGTCTCCGACCCGCTCATACTATTTATTGCTACTACCTCAAATTCAGGATCATCTTCCATAACTCTTAACGCTAACCTTCCAATTCTTCCAAAACCATTTATTGCTACTTTTACTGACATACTTCCCCCTTGAGAATATATTAAAATTTTTCACATCTCAATATAACTCATTTCCACTTAAAAAGTCAATAAAAAGATTAAAAAGTGACCTTTTTCTATATTTTTATGAGCAATTATTGTACACTTATATCAAAAACGGCTTCAAATTAAAATTTTCTCATTAAAAACTTTAAATAAAATAAAAACCTCCCAACTGAAATAGTCATACAGTTAGGAGGTTTTTGTGATAAACATTGATATTCTGGAATCTGCATTTAACACTCTCTAAATTTGAATATTCATGATCTACATTTGCCCTAAATTTTAAGGCATCTCCTTTTTTTAAGACCATGGATTCTTTACCTATTTTTATTCTTAGTACCCCTTCAATGACAAATACATACTCTTCTACTTCATTTGGATGCTTTGGTGAAGT
>DAOUPY010000541.1 GCA_030625925.1 Fusobacteriaceae bacterium
ATGGTGGACTTAGGAGTTCCTGGCAGTGATATAATAATAGAAGACAGGAGCAAAACTACAGAAGAAAATGCAAAATTTACAAAAGGTGTAATGGGGAAAAACGGGTATAAAAAAGCAGCCCTTATAACTTCTGCTACTCATATGAAAAGATCAAAATATATCTTTGAAAAATATGGCGTAGAAGTAGTACCGGCTCCTACAGGATATATATCTGGTTATAAAGATAGTTATGGAATGGACAGCTATTTTCTTGATGCAAATAATTTTGTGGATATAAGAAGTGCAGTTTGGGAATATATTGGATTAATATTTTATAAAATAAAGAACTAACTCTTTCCTTGTTATAGTTTACTCTTTACAAGAGAGCAAACTATCGCTTGATTATTTGAGCGTTGGTTACTCTTTAGATAAAGAGCAACCATAAGAAGGATGAGTTCAGAGGGTATAAGGAGGAATAAATATGTTGATGAAAGAAGTAAAATCAGTAAGAATAGCAGATAGATTTGAGATAGGTGGGAATAAAGGTAAATTTACACTCTTGGCAGGGCCTTGTGCCATTGAATCTGAGGAGATGAGTATCAGGGTAGCCGGGAAGATCAAAGAAATATGTGACAGGTTAGGGATAAATTATGTTTTCAAATCATCTTTTGATAAGGCCAACAGATCATCGATCCACGGGTTTAGAGGAGTAGGAATAGATGAGGGATTGAGAATCCTGAAAAAAGTAAAGGAAACCCATGACATACCTGTGATTACAGATGTACATGAGCCTTGGCAGTGTAAAAGGGTAGCAGAAGTCGTGGACATGATACAGATACCTGCATTTTTATGCAGACAGACAGACCTATTGGTGGCAGCAGCTAAAACAGGATTACCTGTAAATGTAAAAAAAGGTCAGTTTTTAGCTCCCTGGGATATGAAAAATGTGGTAAATAAGATGCAGGAAGCCGGAAGTGAAAACTTTATGTTATGTGAAAGAGGGGCAACCTTCGGATACAATAACTTTGTGGTAGATATGAGATCATTTATGGAAATGAGAGAATTTGGATATCCTGTAATATTTGATGCTACCCATTCGGTACAAATTCCAGGTGGACAGGGGACGTGTACAGGCGGGAATCGTGAATATGTATTTCCACTTATGAGAGCGGCCCTGGCTGTAGGAGTAGATGGTATATTTGCAGAGGTACATGAAGATCCGGACTGTGCTCCTTGTGACGGGCCGAATATGTTGAAATTAGAGGATTTAGAGGAAATATTAAAGGTAGCATTGGAGATAGATGGAATAGTTAAAAGATAGAAAAAAACTTGCAGATGAAAACCTCCTAATTTTTAGGAGGTTTTCCTATTAAATACGAAACATATTTATATTTTAACTTTTTTATCTAATTTAAATTTACTCTGAATTCTTTCACCTTCACAATAAGAGTTTCTATATGATCAG
>DAOUPY010000002.1 GCA_030625925.1 Fusobacteriaceae bacterium
AAGTAAAGGTACTGCTTGTCTTTGCATGTTTGATCCCATTAATGCTCTATTGGCATCATCATGCTCTAAGAAAGGAATTAATCCAGCTGATACAGATACTACCTGCTTAGGAGATACATCTAAATAATCTATCTTTTTACCATCTACCCATACAACTTCATGTCCAAATCTACATAATCCATCACCAGTGATTTCATGTGTTTCTTCATCCATTACAGTATCGGCTTGGGCAATAAATAATCCCTCTTCCTCATCTGCTGCTAAATATCTGATATCCTCGAAATCAGCTATTCCATCTGTTACTTTTACATATGGAGTTTCCATAAATCCATACTTATTTACTCTGGCATAAGTTGCTAAAGATCCTATAAGTCCGATGTTTGGTCCCTCTGGAGTTTCTATCGGGCAGACTCTTCCATAATGTGAATCATGTACGTCTCTAACCTCAAATCCTGCTCTTTCTCTCGAAAGACCTCCAGGTCCTAATGCAGATATTCTTCTCTTATGAGTTAATTCTGCCAATGGATTAGATTGGTCCATGAATTGTGATAATTGACCTGATCCGAAGAAGTCTAAGATAAGTGCATTAAGAGGTCTAGTATTTAATAATGATTGCGGTGTAAGTGCAGATGCATCTTGTACAGTCATTTTTTCCTTTACCATCTTATTCATCTTAGCTAAGCCTGATCTGATTTGCATATGAAGTAGTTCTCCTACTCCTCTTACCCTTCTGTTAGAAAGATTATCTATATCATCTGTATGTCCGTCTCCACCATATAATCCTATTGCATATTTGATAGTAGCCATTACATCTTCTTTAGTTAATACAACTATGTCTTCTGCAACTTCTAACTTTAATCTCTTGTTCATCTTGTATCTTCCAACTGAAGCAAAGTCATATCTTTGCGGGTTGAAGAACATTTGTCTAATAAGAGATCTAGCTGAATCTACAGTTACCATGTCTCCTGGTCTCAACTTTTTAAACACTTCCATTACAGCGTCATCTGAGTTTTCAGTTGTATCATCTAATAATGAATTAGCTAATACCTTATCTTCAGGTTTAACTTCCCAGTAAGTAAGAGTTTCTAATTTTTCATCTATGATTTTTTCTACTGTCATCTCATCTATAACACTCTCTGCTTCTAAGATGATCTCTCCAGTTTCTTCATCGTAAACGTCTTCCTTTATGAAACTTCCCTCTATCTTAGTTCTAAGAACAGATAACAATTCGTCTCTGTTAGAGTACTTTTCATAGTATTCTGTAAGATCTTTTACTCTAGTTTCTAGTAGATCTTCCATTATTTCTGCATTAGTCTCGTAGAAATCTACTGCCTTTAAGAATACAGGTGCTAATACCTTTTTCTTTCTGTCTATTTTTACATTCAAATAGTCATTTTTGTCAGTTTCAAATTCCAGCCAAGTTCCTTTGTATGGAATTATCTTACCTGTAAACATATCTTTAGCTGTTTGGATATTTACTTCCTTCGTAAAAGATACACCTGGTGATCTGTGTAGTTGTGAAACTACTACTCTTTCTGCACCGTTTATTATGAATGTAGCATATTCAGTCATTCTTGGAATCTCTCCGAAGTAAACTAAACTTTCTTGTATTTCGTTCCCTGCTTTTTTATTTTCTAATCTAAGTCTAACTTTTAAAGAAGATGAAAAAGTTTTTCCTCTTTTTTTACACTCTAATTCGTCATTTAGTGGAGGTTCATTTTCATGTAACTCATACCCTACATAATCTAATTTAATGTCACCATTAGAAGATTCTATTGGAAATATTTCCTTAAAGGCTGCCTCTAATCCCTTGTTCTCTCTTGAAGTAGGATCTTTTTTAGCCTGTAAAAAGTCCTCATACGAGTTTAATTGGAATTCTAAGAAGTGAGGCATTGTACCTCTTTCTTTTATTCTTCCAAAACTAGTTCTTTTAATAAGCTTTGTCATCAATTCACGCTCCTTATCTTTATATCATTGAAAATTAATAGTTAATACCTTGGGCCGATTTTCATCACTGCCCAATATATGAACTATTAATCTTTGATAAATTTATTTTATATTTTTTTTACTTTTTCAATGATTAAATAGGGCACTCTAAGCTAAAAGAGTGCCCTATTTTATTCAATTAGTCAATTTTGGACTTAGAGAGTTAATTACTTAACTTCTACTGTAGCTCCAGCTGCTTCTAATTTAGCTGCAACTTCAGCTGCTTCATCTTTAGAAACTCCTTCTTTAACTTTTCCACCTTCAGTTTCTGCTAAACCTTTAGCTTCTTTAAGACCTAATCCAGTGATAGCTCTTAATTCTTTGATTACAGCTATTTTCTTAGCTCCTGCTGACATGATGATTACATCAAATTCAGTTTGCTCTTCTACTGCTGCTGCTGCTCCTGCTACTGCTACCGGTGCTGCTGCTGTTACTCCAAAGTGATTTTCTAATGCTTCAACTACTTCTTTTAATTCTAATACAGTCATTGCTTCTAAATCAGCGATGAAAGTTTCTTGGTTAAATGCCATTTTTATGTTCCTCCTAATTTTTATTTGGTAAGCTCAAAGCCATACCTTAATATTCTTAATTTATTTTGATCTCACGATCATATTTTAAAGCAGAGAATTACGCCTCTTCTTTTTGATCAGCGATAGCTACGATACCGTATGCTAACTTTCTGATTGGTCCTAACATTCCATTTAATATCATAGATAATAATGCGTCTCTTGATGGTAAAGTCGCTAATGCTTCTATTTCAGAAACCTCAACTCTTTTCCCTTCAGAGTAACCACCTTTGATGTTAAATAAATCTTTTTTACCTTTACCAAATTCGTAAACCACTTTAGCTGGTGCTACTGCATCTTCATATCCAAACGCAAATGCTGTAGTTCCCTCTAAAAGATCGTCAAATGAATCTGTTACACCTGCCTCAGTTAAAGCTATTTTGAATAATCTATTCTTAGCTACTAAGTATTCAGATCCAGATTCTCTTAATTGTTTCTTAACTTCAGTATCATCTTTTGCATTGATACCTTGATAATCAACAAGTACGATTGTTTTAGCGTCTTTGATTTTTTGAGCTAATTCTGCTACTACTAATTTTTTCGCTTCAGTTGCCATTCTTCTAGTCACCTCCTCTTTAAATTAAAATAATCTCTGCCTAAAGGTTTAGTAAAGACAGAGATCATTTCTGATAGGTGAGGTTATAAGCTTTGTATTCAAAACTGTATAAACCTCGGTAGGATTTACGGTTTTCACCACCTACTGTCTTTAGTTCAATTTATAGTTTAAAAAAAGTTAAACTTTAATTAATTAAGCTTCTAAATATTTAGAAACTAGGATAGGATCAATTTTGATTCCAGGTCCCATAGTTAATGATAAAGCTACAGTTCTAAGGTATTGACCTTTAGCTGCTGATGGCTTTAATCTTTCGATTTCTGCCATGAATGCTTTGAAGTTATCTTCAATTTGCTCATCTGTGAAATCTACTTTTCCAATTCCTACATGAATAGATCCTAATTTGTCTACTCTGAATGCAAGTTTTCCTCTTTTGAATTCAGATACTGCTTGCTCTACGTTAGTAGTTACAGTTCCTGATTTAGGATTAGGCATTAAACCTTTAGTTCCTAAAGTTCTACCTAATTTTCCTAACTTAGGCATCATGTCTGGTGTAGCGATTACTACATCAAAATCAAACCAACCTTTTTGGATTTGCTCGATATATTCTTCTGCTCCTGCATAGTCTGCTCCTGCATCTAATGCTTTTTGTATGTTTTCACCTTGAGTGATTACTAATACTTTAGTTGTCTTACCAGAACCATGAGGTAATACTACAGTTCCTCTTACTTGTTGGTCAGCATGTCTAGGATCTACTCCTAATCTTAATGCAACTTCAACAGTTTCTACGAAATTTGCAGTTTTAGTTTTTGCAACTAATTCTAATGCATCTTTAACTTCATATAATTTACCAGTCTCTACTAATTTAGCAGCTTCTACGTATTTTTTAGCTTTTTTGTTTGCCATTATTACTTTTCCTCCTTATGTGGCTTAAGCGAACTTGCGTCCTACCACTTAATTATCAACAATGTGATATATATTGAAATTTAAAATATTAAATTAAGATTAACCTTCTATTTTGATTCCCATTGATCTTGCAGATCCTGCAATGATACTCATAGCTGCTTCTAATGATCCAGCGTTTAAGTCTACCATCTTAGTTTCAGCAATCTCTTGAACTTGTGCACTAGTTACTGTTCCAGCAACTTCAGTCTTTGAATTTCCAGCTGCTGATTTAATTCCAGCTGCTTTCTTTAATAAGTCTGATGCAGGTGGAGTCTTTAATACAAATGTGAAAGATCTATCAGAATAAACTTTGATCTCTACCGGTATTATAAATCCAGCCTTATCTTGAGTTTTTGAGTTGAATGCTTTACAGAATTCCATAATGTTTACACCATGTTGACCTAATGCTGGTCCAACTGGTGGTGCCGGGTTTGCTTTCCCTGCTTGTAATTGTAATTTAATTAATCCGATTACGTCTTTTGCCATTTTTTGCTACCTCCATAATTTCCTTGTGGTTTTAATGATTTACTCTCCCACCTTTGAAAAGATTGTTAGTTATTCTAATTAAGTCATTACTTTCTTAACTTCATTTACCCCAATCTCTACAGGAGTCATTCTACCAAACATATCTATCATTATTTTTACTTTTCCATGTTCTAAGTCAATATTATTAACTTCTCCAACACTTCCAACAAAACCGCCCTCAAGCAGCTCTACCATATCCCCAACTACGAAATCCAATATGACCTCTTCCTTAGGTTCTGGTTTTTCTTCTCCTTCTTCTCCTAAGAATCTAAGGATACTAGTTACTTCCTCATCTTCCATAGGGATAGGATCAGATCCAATACCAACAAATCCTGTTACACCGTTAGTGTTTCTGATTACATACCATGCATCAGAGTCAACACTGTACCATATACCATCGTTTGTCTCTTCTCTAACTGCTTCCATTTCTATCATTACGTAACCTGGAAATAATTTCCTAAAAACGATTTTTTCTTTACCGTTTTTAATTTCTTTTATTTCTTCTTCAGGAACCACAATTCTAAAAACTTTATCTGTCAATTCAAGTGTCTGAATTCTTTTTTCTAAATCAGCTTTTACTTTTTTTTCATAACTGGAATACGTATGAATCATATACCATTTTTTTTCTATTGTTCTTTCCATAAATTACCCTCCAAAAAAGGTACCCATCATCTTAAGTATCCTCGAAGCTATCACGTCAAAAGCACCCACATAGATACTCACCGCGACACTCATAGCTGCAACAAGTAACGTTGACTTAACAGTTTCATCTTTGTTAGGCCATACGACTTTCTTATATTCAGTCTTAACGTTCTGTAACAAAGTATTCATATTAACCACCTTAAAGTATAAAATGGCAGTCCAGTAGGGACTCGAACCCTAAACCCACGGTTTTGGAGACCGTTACTCTACCAATTGAGCCACTGAACTGCATGTTGTTAAGCTATGTCTTTCCAAGAATTACTTCTTAGTTTCTTTATGCACAGTTACTTTTTTATCCCACTTACAGAATTTTTTTAATTCAATTCTACCATCCGTGTTTTTTTTGTTTTTAGAAGTACTGTAGTTTCTTCTCTTACATTCTGTACATTCCATTAAAATGTTTACTCTCATTTCTTTACACCTCCACTCATCATATCGGAATTGCTATCCTCCCACAATTTCAATTGTGGTGCATGAGCCAAAAATTCGCTCACAAACATAGATAATGATATCATACATAATACAAAAAGTCAATAATTTTCAAAGTTTTTTTATATCTTTTCTGTGTTTTTTTTTACCCCTTTAACTCCCCCTATAAAACCCACGTTTCCTCGTGGTTTCTTATATATATCCAGGCTCAAAAACAATTAAAAGAACCCTTGAAAAAATCAAGGGTTCGGAGAGAGTTATGAAAAAGTTACTACTTTTCATGTACACATATTACCACTGTTATCTTAGAACAACCTTAGAAAAAAATTAATTTACCGTTAGTTTGTTACCCTACCAAAAATTATACCCCAAGGTCAAAGACACCATCTCTACATTATCTTTTCCACTGGGATTATTTTTCACTTCAGAGATTGAGTAAAGGAGTTCTCCCTGGAAGGAACTTAAAAACTCTACTCCTACACCCACAGCTCCATAGGCGCCTCCATCAGCTTTAGATTCTCCATTATAATCTGTATCATCATTTACCACAAAGTTTTTCCCCAGTCTAGCCACCACATAAGGTTTTACAGCTACTGGTATGATATTGAACTTGGCAAATACATATACAGGAGCCAGATCATATCCAATATTTTTTTGCTCCGAGGAATTATCATATTTTAAATTTCCATTATAAGCTACACCCGCTCCCAGATCTACAAAACCTAAAAATCCCTGACTAAGTTCCAACCCAGCATTGTAACCTGGATCTTCCGTCTGTTTACTTCCTGTACCTTGAACGATTCCACCTTTTACCCATATATCCAAAGCCAGAGCGTTTAACGACATCACAGTAAACATCAATACAACTAAAATTCTCTTCATGATTTTTCCTCCCTTTTTATTTCACCACTATATTTACTATTCTTCCTGGAACGACTATCTTCTTCACTATAGTTTGACCATCTATAAACTTAATTACATTAGGAGCCGCTAAAGCTAGAACTTCCAATTCTTCCTTTGTGATAGTTCTTGAAACATCTAAGGTAGCTCTTAATTTTCCATTTACCTGTACACCTATCTGTACATCGTCAGATACAGTCAATTCTTCCACATGAGTCGGCCAAGTCATTTCAAACAAGTGCCCTGTCTCTCCTAATTCTACCCATAATTCATCGGTAATATGAGGAACAAACGGTGATAACATGATTATCATAGTTCTCACAGTTTCAGTAAACACTTTTTTAGATTCACTGGTTGTTTCTCCTTTCTCCAATATATTTGCCTTAAAATCCTGCAGCTCATTAATCAATTCCATGTTAGCCGCAATAGAGGTATTAAAATGATAATTATCCTCGATAGATGCAGTTACTTTTTTAATAGTCTGATGTAACTTCCTGATCACATTTTTATCAGCTTTAGAAACCTTCTCTAAATCTATACTGCCTGTTTCAAAATATCCTTTATTTTCTACAACCATTCTCCAGACTCTGTTTAAGAATCTCGATGATCCAGCCAATCCATTTTCATTCCACTCCAATTCCTTTTCTGGTGGTGCTGCAAACATCGTAAATAATCTGGCAGCATCCGCTCCATATTTGTTAATTATATTCAGTGGATCTACCCCATTGTTTTTGGATTTAGACATCTTTTCAACCTTCACTACCAGCTCTTCACCTGTAGTTTTAGAATATGTTTTTTCACCTTTGATCTCTGTTTGATCTGGGAACAGATACTTTCCTGTACTCTTTTCATAATATGACGGCCCCAGTACCATTCCTTGGGTCAACAACCTTTTAAAAGGTTCATCTGTGGATAAAAGTCCCATATCTCTAAGTACCTTGTGGAAAAATCTAGAGTATAGCAGATGCATTACAGCATGTTCTACTCCTCCAATATATTGATCTACAGGGCTCCAGCTGTCAGCTATTTCCTTGTCTATAGGTAAATTTGTATTTTTAGGATCACAATATCTCAAATAATACCAAGATGAATCCACAAATGTATCCATGGTATCCGTCTCTCTCTTTGCAGCTCCTCCACATGTTGGACAAGTCGCATTTTTGAACTCTTCCGATGTTTCCAATGGATTTCCATTTCCTGAAAATTCAATATCCATAGGCAGTTTAACTGGCAGGTTTTCATCTTTTTCCATCACTATTCCACATTTATCGCAATAGATAGCTGGAATAGGAGTTCCCCAATACCTCTGCCTGGATACTCCCCAATCTTTCAATCTATACTTTACTGTTCTTTCTCCAAATCCTAATTCTTCTACATATTCAGCCATCTTCGTCAATGCTTCTTTAGATGAAATACCGTCAAATTTGTCAGAATTTGTCATGATGCCTCTACCAATAAATGCATTTTCCATTTCATTCACATCTATTTTTATCTCTTCTTTAGTTTTTTTCTCTATAGGATTTATTACCACTTTCATAGGCAGATCATATTTTTTAGCAAAAGCAAAATCTCTTTCATCATGAGCAGGTACAGCCATAACAGCTCCCGTTCCATAGTTCATAAGTACATAGTCAGCTATCCAAAGTTCAACTTTCTCACCATTTACCGGGTTGATCAAATGTCTACCTGTAAATATTCCATTTTTCTCCTTACCCTCTGCAGTTCTAGCTATCATATCTTCGTTTTTCATAGCATCTACCGCATCTTTGATCTCAGGTTTCTCTGTTAGAATTTCTGCTACCATTGGATGTTCTGGAGCTATCACACAGTATGTCACACCATACAAAGTTTCTATCCTAGTAGTAAACATAGGCAGCTTCTCGTCAGACCCTTCTAAATTAAAGGCTATCTCAGTACCAAAAGATTTACCTATCCAGTTTTTCTGCATAGTAATTACCTTTTCCGGCCACCCTTCTTTTATCTCTTGATGCCCCTTTAATAATTCGTCTGCATATTCAGTTATCTTAAAGAACCATTGAGTCAGCTCTTTTTGAATAACATCCGTGTCCCCGTGTCTCCAACACTTACCATCTTCTACCTGTTCATTGGCTAGGACGGTATCACACTTAGGGCACCAATTAACTGTAGATTTTTTTCTGTATACCAGATCATTTTCATACATTTTTTTAAAGATCCATTGATTCCACTTATAATAATCTGGCTTATAAGAAGCTATTTCCCTGTCCCAGTCATATGAAAGTCCCAACATCTTTAACTGATCCTTCATATATTCTATGTTTTTTACCGTCCAAGTGGCAGGATGTTCACCATTTTGAATAGCTGCATTTTCTGCTGGCAGTCCAAATGAATCCCAACCCATTGGGTGAAGAACGTTATAACCCTTCATAGTTTTATACCTGGCGATTACATCACCTATAGTATAATTTCTTACATGTCCCATATGCAGTTTTCCCGACGGAAAAGGTAACATCTCCAACACGTAATAATTCTCTTTTCCTTCTACTTTGTTTTTTGTCTCAAATATTTTTTTTTCGTCCCATGCCTGTTGTAAGTTTTTTTCCATTTCATTAAACATATATTCTCTCATCTACTACGCTCCTACTCTATTATTATTTACATATTTTTGTTTATACCACAAAGGATTAAGGTAGGCAGCAGCCTAACTTAATCCTTTATATGTATCCAGCCATAACTCACTTTTTCTTTTTATCCTTTGGATGGCATTATCTACTGCCTTTACTTTTTCGCCCATTTTTTCCGCTATCTCTTTATACGGATATCCCTTTACCATATATCTAAAAACAGAAGTTTCCAGCGGACTCAACTTTCTTTCCAGGTAATTCTTCAACCCATTCACCTGCTCCTTAGACAGAGCCAGCTCTTCCGGGTTATACGATTGATAAGATTTTAATCCCCTAAAATATTCTATCTCCCTATTAGTTTCCTTATTTTCATTTTCTATACCAATAGATGTATTCAACGCTCTATTCTTGTTGGAGTTGGCTTTTTTTATAGCTGTAATTATCTGCCTTTTAACACAAATCGTGGCAAAAGTTTTAAATGATGCCGCTTTTTCGGTATCATATGCTCTAATAGCCTTTAATAGCCCAATCATCCCCTCTTGAATAAGGTCATCTCTTTCAGCGCCCAGTAAAAAATAGTTCTTGGCATTCATCATAACAAAACCTCTATAGTTTTCCACTACCTTCCCTACAGCTTCCTCATTTCCACCTTTTGCTTCCTCTAATATTTCTTCAGTAACTTCAAATCTCGCTCTCTCTCTCAAAATTTTTACCCCCGTTAAAATCCATTAAAGATAACCCTATTGATTTATTATCGATTTTTTGATATTTCCGATAGTAGAATTCCACCTGCAACCGATACATTCAATGAATTTATCTTCCCTTTCATAGGTATTTTTATTAAAATATCACAATGTTCCCTGACTTTTTTCCTTATTCCAAACCCTTCACTACCTAAAATTAAAGCCGTTTTAGCAGGATAATTTTCTTCATGATAATATTTTTTTGCACTTCCTTCTGCACCATAGACCCAGAAATCATACTTTTTCAATTCATCAATTGTTTCAGATATATTCTTTACCTTAATAATATTCACATGTTCTATGGCTCCTGTTGAGGTTTTTACCACAGTTTCGTTTATCTTTACCGAGTTTCTTTCGGGTATTATTATCCCTTTCACACCAAAAATCTCTGCACTCCTGATTAATGCACCAAAATTTCTGGGATCCTGTACTCCGTCTAAAATAAGTACAGTTGATTTTTCTTCCTTCACAGCACTTTCCAAAAATTCTTTAAAAGTTATATAGTAGTCATAATCACTTATATAAGCCACCACCCCCTGAGAATTTTCAAGTTTTTTCTTTCCAGCCTTTACAACTATGTTTTTCTTGCTGGCCTTAGTTTTTAACTTAGCTACCTGTTCAGGTCTAACCCCTGTAAATATCTCTATGTATTCTATGTTTACATTAGATTCTATAGCTTCATTTACAGCATTGATTCCTATTATTTTTTCCATTATTACATCTCCACCTTAATCCTTTCTATATCTGCACCTATCTTTTGTAGTTTCTTCTCTATCTCTTCATACCCTCTGTCTACATGGTATATTCTAGTTACTATAGTTTCACCTTTAGCTTTTAATGCTGCCATAATAAGTGCTGCTCCTGCTCTTAAATCACTTGCCATCACTTCTGCACTACTAAATTCTTCCACACCTTTTATTATAGACACATTATTGTCTATGTGAATATTTGCTCCCATTCTGTTTAATTCCGGGACCTGCATAAATCTATTTTCAAATATAGTTTCCTTTATCTCACTGCTTCCTAAAACTAATGCTAACAATGTCATAAATTGAGCCTGCAGATCGGTAGCAAATCCTGGATGAGGAGCTGTTTTTATAATTACAGGTTTTAAATCCTCCATCTTGGCCTCTATTGTAACTAGATCGCCGTCAAAGTTAACCTTTACTCCCATCTCTTCAAGTTTTGCAACAAAACTTCCTAGATGTTCTTTAATAGCTCCTTTAACTTTTATCTTTCCGTCAAATAAAACTGAAAGAACCATATAAGTTCCAGCCTCTATCCTGTCTGGCATGATAGAATATTCCACTGGAGTCAATTTTTCTACACCAACTATTGTGAGCTTTCCTGTCCCAATTCCTTCAATCTTTGCTCCCATGGCAACCAAATAGTTACATAGGTCATCTACCTCAGGTTCCCTGGCTACATTTTCCAAGGTAGTTGTACCCTCTGCTTTTACAGCGGCCATTACAATATTTTCGGTAGCTCCTACACTAGGAAAATCTAAGACAATATGTCCTCCAACTAATTTTTCGGCTTTAGCTTCTAAATATCCATGGGTCATTTCAATTTTAGCTCCTAACCCTTCAAATCCTTTTAGATGCAAATCTACAGGTCTAGAACCAATTGCACATCCTCCTGGAAGAGATACTTTAGCACTATTTGCATGAGCTAACATGGGACCCATAACTAGAAATGATGCCCTCATTTTTTTTACCAGGTCATACTCAGCTTCTAAATTAGTCAATCCATTATTTATAATCTTATAACTGTTGCTTCCTATTTTTTCAGTTTTTAATCCCAAGCTCTCCAATAACTTCATCAAAGTCCCGATATCTCTCAGGTTTGGTACATTGTGCAAAATATGTGTTCCTTTTTCTATTATTGTTGCCGTTATTATCGGCAGCGCTGCATTTTTTGCTCCACTGACTTCCAATGTTCCATTGAGTGGATTCCCACCCTTTATTTTAAAAGCTCCTATCATCCTTATTCATTTCCTCCTAATTTTTTCCGATCTCTGCATACCGGACAGTTAGTTCCTAATAATTTATCTATAATATTAAGCCTTTTAAATTTATTCAAATAACTAGGTAATTTGTCCTCAATTTTGAGATAACACTCATTACAGATGCTTTTATTTTGATTTTTAGAAAATTCATATCCTAATTCCACATCTAAAAAATCCTGATCCATATCTCTTACAACCAATTCGTCCTCTTCATTATCCAAAGCTTTGTCTGAAACCACTATAAGCCCTATATCTCCCACATAGCTGAGACCGTCAATAAGTTCATATCTAAACTCCAATCTTTCCGCTTCCTTTATATAAGGTTTTAGATATTTAAGTCCTACATCTCGCCTTAATTTCAAAAGCTTAGCACTATCACTTTTCATAGCTTCTACTACCTCGGAATAGATCTCATCTTCTACTAATTGATCTATTTTTAAAGCTAATATTACCCGCTCCCTATATTCACCTAAATAGTATTTTTTTTGATGCTGAATACTGTACAACTGATTCATTTTTTTTTCTTTTTCATCCAACAAATCCAAATGATTCATTTCTCTCATAATTATCATCCTTATTTTTTTAGTTCAATCATAATTATACCACATTAAGATCTTTTTTCAATCCTTCTCAACAAATTAGTTATTTTTGCTGAGCATTAATTAATTTTTTATTTGTTCCCAAAGATAAGCCTTGGAAATTTTTAAATATTATTACTCAATAAGGTATATATAATGTATAATTTAATAAAACAGTCCAACATGGAGGCACCTGATGAAAAAATTAATACTTTTATTTATAGTACTATTCAGCATTACTTCTTATTCTATTACAATCACCATAACAGGAGAAGATACGACTTCCCTAAAAGAAGTCATTGTAAATATCAATAACCAAGTTAAAATAAGTGATTCAAAGGGTCGCGTTACTTTTGACACTTTAGAAGAGATCCTAAACATTTCAATTTCTAAAGAAGGTTATAAGGAGGAAGTTCTCACCTTGAAAAACTCCAAAGATGAGATTCAAAACTTTTCCCTCGTTATGAAAAAATTAAATATTTCCTACGTTACATTTGAATTTTCAGTAAACAGCGGATTAATCGAATATCGTGAGGTTGGAGCAAGGAGATACACCAAAGTTCCTTTTTTAAGAGGTTTCAAATCCATAGAATTTTTAGCAGGGACTTATGAGTTTGTATTTTCAGCAAAGAACTCTAAAAAAAATAAGCAGATATTAAATTTTAAAGACAGGTCTGAGCATTTCTTTATAGATATAGATATCCCTAAAAATAAGTTTTTTATCCTTGGAAACGTGTCTAAAAATAAAGGAATCAAATTCTATAAAGACAATATCGGTAAGGTGATACCACCTAAAGATATTACCCTTGTAATATTTCAAAAAGGTAAGATAATAACAAAAATCAAACTTAAAGATACCTTTATTCCCATTGAACTAGATGATGGAATTTATGACTTTATGATTGAAGACAGGTTTTATTCCGATCTTTATTTTAGAGGGATTAAACTTAATTCCACTGTTAATAAAAATATAGTCATATCCATACCATCTGTCCAGGCTACCATCCTTGGTGTTATAAAGAATCAAGACCAATTTATTGGAGGAGCCAAAATTTTATTTACAGATGTAGATAACAATTCCTATGAAACTATGAGTAACTTTGCAGGTGAATTTTCTATAAATATACCTCCGCAAAAATATAAAATAACCCTTAAAAAACCCGGATTTATTCTAGAAAAAAATCAAAATTTAATCTATAATTTTACTGCCCCAAAAGAAATTTATAACCTTAGCCTTAATACAGAAGAACTCCTCAGTAATATCGAAGGTATTGTTGTAGACAACAGAGGTATCCCTATTTCAAATGCTGATATTATGGTGAAAAACGGCGAAAAAATAATCCGTTTAAAAAGTGATGACTTTGGAAATTTTTCCACATCTACCTTACCAGGTCTACTATTTATAAAGGTACAGAAAGATGGATATAAAGCCTTTGGTGTTGTGACAAAGTTAGAGCGTTTTTCCACTATTTCTGGATTAAACATTTCTCTGACACCATACCTTTCTAATGTCTCTGGAATAGTAGGTAATAGTTTTACCCCTCTAGGCAGTCTCCATCTGACCCTTAGAAATCAAGAGGGAGAAGTCGTGGCAAACACCATTTCCAATCCAAATGGATACTATGAATTTTCCGACATCAAGATAAATAACAGCTATTTTATCAGTGTAGGAGCCCAATCTTATAAATATTATTATTCCGATGTTTTTACCCTGACAAAGGAAGACTTGATCAATAAAAACATTATTTTAGAAAACCGAGAGATCCAAATTCACTTAGAACTTCTAAACGGCTCTAAAACACCAGTGAGCAATCAAGAAGTCATCATAGAAGGTATAACGTATAAAACTGATACCAACGGGTTTTTATTATTAGAATTCCCTGAAGATAAAAAAAATATAAATATAGAGGTAATGTCCTACGGCTATTACAAACAGATCGATCTCACTTCTATGTCTACAAATCCAAATCAATTAACTCTAATTATTAAATGATAACGAGAGAAAAAGAGGTGATCAATTATATTGATCACCTCTTTTCAACTCTTAATCTTCCTCTATTCCCATATTTGCTACTCCATTTAATTTTAAATCAGCAAATATCTTATCTGAATCACCATGCATCAATTTATAATAGCCTGCTGCTGCAATCATACCAGCATTGTCGGTACATAATTTCATAGATGGATAAAAGACTTTTATCCCCTCTAATTTTGATCTTTCCAATAATTCCTTCCTCAACAATGAATTAGCTGCTACTCCTCCTGCAATCAGGATATTCTTTACCTCTTTTTCCATGGCTGCTTTTATGGTTTTTTTACAGAGTATATCCACTACTCTATTTTGAAAACCTGCCGCTATATCGGCAGGATTATATTCCTCTTTTTTCATATTCATCTTATTTACATAGTTTATTACCGAAGTTTTAACCCCCGAAAAACTAAACTCATAACCTCCAACTTTAGGTTCCGGCATAGGGATCTTATCTTTATCTCCCTCATATGCTAATTTATCTATCACTGGTCCCCCGGGGTATCCTAGTCCCATCACCCTGGATACTTTGTCATAAGATTCTCCTACAGCATCATCCAGAGTCCCTCCTAGATTAAAGAAATTATGATTTTCATCAATATATATTATATTTGTATGTCCACCAGATACCACCAATGCAATTGCAGGCAGCTCCACCTTGTGTTCCAAAAAGTTAGCATAGATATGTCCCTTTATGTGGTGTACCGGTATTATAGGTATGTCCCTTCCATAGGAGATTCCTTTGGCAAATGAGATTCCGACTAAAAGCGCTCCTATAAGACCTGGTGCATAGGTTACAGCTATATAATCCACGTCATCTAAGGTTATTCCCGCTTCCTTCAAGCTGACCTCCATTATAGTGGCTATATTTTTAATATGATGTCTCGAAGCTATTTCAGGAACAACTCCTCCATATTCCTTGTGTATATCTATCTGCGATGAAATATGATTAGATAACATTTCCTTTCCATCTTTCAGCACTGATATAGACGTTTCATCACACGATGTTTCTATTCCTAATATAATCATTTTTTCTCCCTTGTATCATCTCTATTTTTATTTTATCTCAACTTTATACCAAATCGACACCTATTTTTTTCATCAATTCTTTTATCTCATTTTTATCTATCTGCTTTATAAGTATCTTCCCCAATTTTTTTTCAAACATAATATTTTTATCCACTTCTTTATCCTCATGCATAATCTGAACCTCACCTATCCTTACTTTGGGATATTCAGCTTCTTCTATATATATAAAACTACTTTGATATTTATTAATTTCACAGCCGGCATGGAGAGTTCCATGGGCTTTTCCGTAAACAAAAATATTTTTTTTACTTTTCACATATGATCCGGGATTCAAATTTCCCAATATTATTACACTGGCTTCTGAATTAATTTTTTCACCGGATCTTAAATTTCCATAATGAAATCTAAAATCTACTTTTTTCTCTGTTATTTTATTTAATTTATCGACTTTCCCCAAAGGTTTTAGGCTTATTATAGACTCTATTAATTTCTCTAATTGTAATATTTGACTATCGCTAAAATTTGAATTTACTATCTTATAAAATTTTAATGTTTTAAGTAATTTATAGTTTTTTATAACTATACCTTTTAATTGGTCCTCTATCATCTCAAAACTTGTCGTTGAAGGTACTCTTATTCCAACTAAATTCCCCGATATATTTAGTATTATCTTCTCCATACCTCCCCCTTTATTTATAGATATATTTTTTCACCTTATATTTTATAACTCCACTTAACTCTTTGTCAATACAATTTTTTAAACTCCTATTCTATATATTACAATATCTGCCATATATCATTTTTTAAAAGGATTTAATATTTTTAACAGTATAGTTATAGCGTTCGAATTTATTTTTAGGAGGTAAGGCTATGAACTATGTAGATTATTTTTCTACACTTTTTATCACTTATGGAATTAAACTTCTCTATGCTGTATTAATATGGGTTATTGGAAAGTTTATCATCAGTAAATTAATGCTATTGGTAGACAAGAAAATGGAACTTGCTCGTACTGAAATTACGTTAAAGAAATTTTTACATTCTATAGTTAACACACTCTTTTATACATTTTTATTTATTATCATCATATCTACACTGGGGATTCAAACAGCATCCTTTATAGCAGTACTAGGTGCGGCTTCTTTAGCTATTGGATTTGCACTTCAAGGTAGTTTAGCTAACTTTGCCGGCGGGGTATTAATTATTCTCTTCAAACCATATAAAATCGGTGACTATATTGAAGCCTCTGGAGTTGCTGGAACGGTTATTGAAATTCAGATTTTTGCTACCCTTTTAAATACTGTGGATAACAAAAGAGTTGTTATTCCAAATGGAAAATTATCCAATGATACCCTTGTAAATTACTCTAAAAACCCAGTTAGGAGGGTAGATATTGTATTTGGGGTAGGTTACAACGATGACATCGAAAAAGCTAAATCAGTTCTTGTTGAAATTGCAGATTCTCAAGAAAAAATATTAAAAAACCAAGAAGCTTTTGTTGAAATAGTCGAATATGGAAGTTCATCTGTTAACTTAGTATATCGGGTTTGGTGTAATACTGCTGACTATTGGGATGTTTATTTTTGTTCTATGAAGATGGCAAAAACTGAATTTGATAAAGCTAATATCTCTATTCCATATCCACAAATGGATGTCCATGTAGAAAAATAAAAAATAAGAAAAAATAGAAATCAGGGAATTTTTCCCTGATTTTTATTCTCCTATCTATGTTATAATTAACTCACATTAAATCATTAAAAAAGGAGATAAATATGCGAAAAATAAAAATGATAATTTTTTCATCCATACTCATTATGACATTTTTTTTCATCTTTAAAAATAAAGATGATCTTTTCTCAAAAAAAGAAATAGTCAGCAAGAAAGAGGCGACCTTACCCGCTACTATGTATCTTTCAGAATTAATCACTTTAAGGAGCAGTATCCATGGAAAACCCAAAAATTCATTGACCATTGGTACCCTGGTAAATGTTTTAAAAATTAAAGAAAATTGGGTATATATATCCACTAACAACTCTGACTATAAGGGGTGGATCGAAAAAAAATATCTCACTGAGATTAAATTAGAAGATAAAGAAATATTTGAAACTATCAAAGTCCTAACCAGTGTCCCAGTAAGTACCCAAGGGGGCGAAAACAATGAAAAAGTTGAGCAAAAATTTATAAAAAAAATGATAGATACAGATTTCAATATCAAAGAACTATATCAATTAGGCGATGTACAGTTTAAATCTATCCATAAACAGATCTATAAAAATAATCCTAAAGAAGATATTAAAGCTATCTATATTTCTCTCAATGGAATGTATCATGTAGATGATTATATTAAGTTAGCTAAAAAAACAAATATCAATGCATTTGTTTTAGATGTGAAAAATGATCATGGAAGGGTTTTGTTTGACTCCCCTATCGCACGCAAAACCTTGGGAGATTCCTATATTCGTTCTAGGATAAAAGAAATCGAACCATTCATAAAAAAACTAAAGAAAAACAATATTTACCTTATTGGTAGGATCTCTACCTTTAAAGATGAAGCATACGCTGTTTCCAATAAGAATGATGTCATCCTTGATAAAAGATATAACCGCGCTTACCAGAGTTCAGACAAAATTCCATGGCTGTCACCCTATAACCGAAATGCTTGGCATTACAATATAGAGTTGGCTAAGGAAGCTGCTGACATTGGGTTCAATGAAATTTTATTTGATTATGTCAGGTTCCCTGACAGAGTTCAAAACCTAGAAAAAAAATCAAAATTAGTCTATAACAACACTTATTCAGAAACAAAACCTGAGGTTATCCAAAGCTTTTTAAAATATGCCCATGATGTACTAGCTAAAAAAGAAGTTTATATAGCTGCGTCTGTTTTTGGTCAGATCGGCATCTCAAAAACTGATGAAAATATTGGTCAGCATTGGGAGTCTATTTCTAATGTAGTTGATTTTATCAACCCTATGGCTTATCCATCTCATTATGCATATGGTACATATGGACTGAAAAACCCGGATAACAATCCATTTTTACTATTAAACAATTACACAAAAGATGTGGTTTTAAGAAATAAGAATCTGGAAAGTCCCGCTGTCATTGAAACATGGATCCAAGGTTTTAGTGCTCCTTGGATTAGAAATCATAGAAGTTATAGAACAAAAGAGTTAAAGGAGCAGATAAAGGCTCTTGAGATAGAAGGTTTAAACAGTTATCTCGTTTGGAATGCATCCAGCCGTTATTATTGGGACGGATTGAAATAAATATTTTTCTAAATTAAAGAGGCTGATCCAAAAGGATCAGCCTCTTTTTTGATTACCAAACCTAGTAATTGACCGACTAGAGAAACATATTATTTAGTAGTTATTTCAAAGCGAAATTTACTTATGAGTCACTCTTTAATTTGTTATGAATAAGTAATAGTCACCTTTTTATTTTTGATAGTATACATAAAAAAAGATCTGTCAATTCTATCGACAGATCTTTTTTATATAAATCAGAATAATACCTGATTAAGTTTTATTTGGTGGAGATAAGCGGGGTCGAACCGCTGACCTCCGCAGTGCAAGTGCGGCGCTCTCCCAACTGAGCTATATCCCCTTAAATAAAAAAGACTTGGCAAGTTCCTATCCTCCCAAGGGGCTGCCCCCTAAGT
>DAOUPY010000459.1 GCA_030625925.1 Fusobacteriaceae bacterium
TGTACACAGGTAGAAGTTTTGGTAGGATAATAATCTAAATCATGGATATGAATGTCTCCAGCCATATGGGCATTGGAATATTCAGGATTCAATAGATATTTATGTGTATAATCCTTTGTAGTTTCACTTGCAAATGTCATCATTTGACCAGCAGGAGTATCCCCGGCCATATTTGCATTTTCATTATTTATATTATTTTTTTCCACAGTAACTATACCATCAAAAGATTTTTTTATCGTTGTTCTCTTGTGTCTCTCTATATTTCTCATATCTCTATACAAGATATAGTTTTTAGCCATATCCGGATATGTTTTCATCAATTCTTTTTCCACAAGATCTTGTATCTCTTCTACCTGTAAATCTTTGTCTAAATCTACAATTTTATTTACCACTTCTAGGGCAAATTTAGTACTAATATCTTCCTTAGAAGCAATAGCTGCCTTGTTTATAGCACAAACTATCTTATTTGCATCAAAATTAACTTTCTGTCCATCTCTCTTAACTACTTTCATCAAACACCACTCCACTATATTTAGTTGATTACGATAAGAATATTACCACATATAGTGAAAACTGTCTAATTCATTTTTCAAGATAGAGGGTATATAAAATTTATATATTTAGGTTTAAGATTGATAAATAAGGGATAGAAAAAGATAAAAAAACATAAAAAATTTCTTCCTTGACATTGGATTTTTTTGTTTTATGAAAATTTCAAAAAAAACTTACGTTATTTCCGTATTTTTCTAAAATAAATAATTTAGTTTCCTTACTTTTTGCCAGTTTTGAAAATCGAATAATTTTTTTATTTTTAATCATTTTTTCTCTAGAAGCGATCACATTTATATATTTTTTATTAAAACCCTCTAAAAACAATGAATCTTTTAGCGGGGTATACCCCACGCTAAAAGCTGTCCTTCCATTCAAAATAACATAGTCAACCACTTCTAAAAACCTGGGCAATACAGATGCTGGTACACCTACAATCTGTATTTCAAATGGATTGAAGAGGATTCCTTCTATTGTAATTTTTTTTTCATAATCTAATTTTATGAGTCCCATCTCTTCTAAAAAAATCAACGCTCTTTTTTTATTAGATGGATCCTCAGGAACAGCTATAACAGCTCCTGCAGCCATACTTTTGATAGAATTATACTTTTGGGAATAGATACCCATGGGTTCTGTATAAGTTTCTCCTATAGATATGATAGAGCTGCTATTTAACTCATTATATGAATTCAAATAATCTAAAGTCTGAAAGATATTAACATCAGTTTTTTTATTTAAAAGATCTCCATTTAAGTTTTTCTCATTTTCATACCTGACTACCTCTACATCTAGAGTTTGATCCTGTTCCATTATAAATTTTACCAATTCAAAATCAAAATCCGAACTTACCCCTACCTTTAAAGAGGCAGAAAATAAAGATAAACTGAGCAGAAGGAAAAGGCTAATCTTTTGTATAAAAGTTGATTTCTTTAAGTTTATCACCTATATCACTCCTAAAAAAATAATCAAATTTAATCAGATAATTTCTTAATAATTTTTCATTGTTGCTGTATTTTTTACATATATCAATAATACTGGTGATGGATGATTTCATCAAAATCATAATAAATTCTTCATCCACATGTCCATAATCAATACCACTTTTTCTTTTATAAGCTAAATATTTTTTCCATCTTATCTCTACCAATTCTTCCAAAAAATTTTCATACTTTGTTCCTGCAGAAGCATTAAAAAGAATAAAAAATTCCATAGGTTTAGAGGTAGCTAAATTTATATAATTGTTTAAAAACATCCTGGGGGTTTTACTAAAATTAGAAGGTATCTCCTCTAGATTTTCATGAATATGGTTGTATTTAAGAGTTGAATACAGTTCAAACACTATGTCATCAAAAAGTACCTCTTTATTTTCATAATAACGATATATATTCCCAATAGGGACTTTTGATTTTTTCGATATCTCTTTCATAGTTGCTCTTCCATATCCATTTTCTTTAAAAACTTCCATAGCCCCTTGATAGATCTTATTTTGAACTTCTTTCTTTTTTATTTGCACTTCTCATCTCCCTTTTT
>DAOUPY010000475.1 GCA_030625925.1 Fusobacteriaceae bacterium
TCTTCAATCTATAAGTTTTATCCTCATAGGTCACTTCTATCTCTTGGATGGTATTGCTTACACTTATTATCTTTCCTCTTAAATTCCCAGTCTCTTCCCCATAACCTATACCGTCAAATTCATTATATAATCTCTCCCCATGGAGATCTTCTACATTGTATACCCCACACTGAGAATCTTTTAATTTAGTAAATAATTTTCTCTTAGCCAGATAATAATTTTCAATTGTTTTGTGGTAATCCATATGTTCTGGAGTCAGATTAGTGAATATCCCGGCATCAAAATCCAGCATCTCTACCCGACCCATCTCAAGGGCATGAGAACTGACCTCCATCACCAAGTATTCTATATTTTTATCTACAGCTTTTTTACACATTTTTACCAGATCCAGAGATTCTGGAGTTGTGTTAGGAGCCGGGATTATCTCCTCCCCTATCTTGTATTCCACTGTCCCTATCCTCATGGTATTTTTTAATATTTTGTCCAAGATATAGGTAATCGTTGTTTTCCCATTGGTTCCAGTCACACCTATAACCTTTAGATCTTTCTGAGGCCAGTTATAAAAATTAGAACCTATAATTCCCAGGTGTAATCTCAGGTCTTCCACTAAGATATATATGATCTCTTCATTTAGTATTTCTACATCTTTAGAAACCAATATACATTTTGCTCCCAATGAGATCGCTTTTTTTATATAGTTATGACCGTCTACCACACTTCCATCCAGTGCAGCAAATATATTTCCTGCTGCTATTTTTCTCGAATCATATTCCATTCCGGTATATTCCATCTCTTTCCCAGAATTTAATATCTTATATTTGATATTTCCCAATATTTTTTCTATATTTTTCAACTTTCCCCCCCTGTAATGACACAGATTTATAGTACGGGTAATTCATGAATTACCCCTTCATAAATTCATCTTTTCATGATTTGCACAACATCTCCATAAATTAAAGAAGAACTTAAATTTTCTTCAGAAAATTTTCAGGTATCTCCCTCTCTATTTCAATATTATACTTAGGTATGTTTACATAGTACGAGTATAGATACATCATACTTTCCTTGCTGACTCCATATTTCATGTCTCCTACAATAGGCATCTTCTCATTGGCTAACTGTACTCTGAGCTGATGAGTTCTTCCAGTTCCTAAGAGCCCCTCCAGCAGAGTTCTTTCCTTCCCATTTTTGATTACTTTAAAGTAACTGATACTCTCCTTTGCTCCCTCTTCGTATTCATCCAGTTCTACTACCTTGGTTTCCGTCTTCTTTAAGTATGATTTAATAGTGAATTTATTCTGCTTCGGTTTTCCATCTACTAAAATATAGTATTTTTTCTCGACCCTTCTCTCTCTGATCTCTTCCGATAACTCTCTCACTACCGGCAGAGTTTTGGCCCCTATAATCATCCCAGAAGTAGCCTTATCTATCCTATTTACAAAGGTAAAGTTCATATTTTTTGTATATGCCTTGAGCATCTCTGATAATCCGTACTCATGTCCGCTGCCTTTATGCATTACCATATCTGGTTTTTTATCAAATATCAATACTCTTTCATCCTCATAAACAATTCCAGCCTTTAGATATTTAATCTCTTTTTCTGTTAAAACTATAAATGATTTTTCCACAGTTGCTCCCTCACGCAGGAAAACATTTACTATATCTCCTACCTGTAGTCTGTATTTCCCCTCTACTTTTTTCCCATTTACCTTGATCTTCTTAGTCCTGAGATATTTAAATATCTCCCCTAATTTTACTCCCTCGTACTTTTTTCTCACAAACTTATCTACTCTGGTATCTTTGTATTCCTCTGTTATCTTATAATCCATTATTCCACCTCTAACTTTTAATTTATCGTCTTTAAAATTATATCATATTAATTCCATCTTTACTAAATTACTGATATTTCACAGCAATTAAAACCTTAATAAGGTTAAAGTTAAACTTAATTTTTTTAACTATAACTACAGTTAATCATTTTT
>DAOUPY010000007.1 GCA_030625925.1 Fusobacteriaceae bacterium
CGCATTATCTCAAAGTTCTTAATTTACACAGTAAATTTCTATCTCAAAATCCTATGTTTACGCAGTAAACTAATAGCATTTTGGTGATACCATTCGCTGGCAGATACTTTGGTGATACCCTTCACGAGTAATAATTGATAATTAAAAATTTAATTTCCAACCTTCTACCCTTGATTTTCTATCCTATCTTTTCATATCCAGATAAGTTTGTAAAATAATTGCTGCTGCTACCTGATCAACGGTTTTTCTTTTATTTATCGCACCCTTTACACCGTTATTCTGCAGCATCTTATCGGCTGATACCGTTGATAACCTTTCATCTATCTCTATAAACTCTAATCCATCTATCTTTTTATTCAATTTTTCTATAAATTCCCTTACCTTTTCAGCCTGCCGTTTTTCCGTTCCATCCAGACTCTTTGGGATACCAATAACTATACTCTTAGTATTATTCTCTTCACAGAGTTCTTTTATTCTCATTACAGCCTTGGTTTTTCTCCTATCTATTACTTCTAAAGGGGTTGCTATCATGCCCATTATATCAGATTTAGCTACTCCTATCCTTACATCTCCTACATCTAGAGACAGATATACTTTATACATATTTTTACTCCCTTACCCTCTCTCGCCTGTTGGCATCAATTAAAATCAAAAACATTTTGGAACACAGAGATCCACCGAGATTTAAATTAGAGTTTCACAGAGGTTTTCTCCGTGTAACTTTTTTTATCCTCTGTGTAGCTCCGTGACCATTTTTTATTTTTTTAGGAAATTAAAGTTTTTCTCCCAATAAAGTTCTTGCTACCTCTAAAGCTTCAGGAACTTTATTTCCATTTTTTCCACCTGCTTGAGCGAAATCTGGTCTTCCTCCACCATTTCCATCAGCAATTTTAGCAATTTCACGAACTAGATCTCCAGCTTTTACCTTACCCATAAGATCTTTTGTTACTCCTACGGCAAATACAGCTTTCCCATTATCTGTTCCTAATATCACTACACAGCTGCCTAATTTGTCTTTAGCCTTGTCTACGATCTCACGTAACCCGCCTGCTTCTTTATCTTTAAATGCAGCCACCAATACTTTTACGCCATTGATCTCCTCTACATTATCAAATAATGAGTTAGCTTCATATCCAGCTAATTTAGATTTAAGTGCTTCTATTTCTTTAGTTGCAGATTTCAAATCTTCTACTACCTTATTTGCTTTAGCAATTAAATGTCCGTGATAAGGATCTGATTTTAATACCTTAGCTAGTTCAAATATACCATCTTCCATTTCATTTACTACCTTATATGAAGTAAATCCTGTTGTTGCTTCTATCCTTCTTACTCCAGCAGCTATTCCAGTTTCAGTTAGGATATTAAATAATCCAATCTCTCCAGTTCTTTCTACATGAGTTCCGCCACATAACTCCATAGAGAATCCTGGTATTTCTACAACTCTTACCTTACTTCCGTATTTGTCTCCAAATAACATTGTTGCACCTTTTTTCTTAGCTTCATCCATAGAAAGTTCTTCAATACTTAAAGGAACATTTCTAAATATTTGCTCATTTACTATTTTTTCAACTTCTTTAATTTGATCTCTTGTTGCAGCCTCGTAATGAGTAAAATCAAATCTTAATCTATCTTGTGATACCAATGATCCTGCCTGCTGTACATGATCTCCAAGAACTTCTTTTAAAGCTTTGTGTAATATATGTGTAGCAGTATGGTTTCTCTTAATCTCTATCCTTCTGTGTTTATTGATAGATAATTCTAACTCTAAACCTTTTTTCAACTTATTTCCACCCTCTGCCATCTTCACAGTATGGATAAATATATCTTTTTGCTTTCTCACACTTGTAACAGCTCCAAAGATATCTTCTCCAATGATTTTACCTGTATCGGTAGATTGTCCACCTGACTCAGCATAAAATGGTGTTTTATCAAAAATTATTGTATAGTTTCCTTCATTATTATCTTTTACATCTAATATTTTAGCTTTTGTTTCAAACTCTTCATATCCAACAAAATTTGTTTTTCCATGCTTATCAAAGAATTCTTCTATAAATGAATCTTGTCCAGCTTCTTTTACCACTTCTCTAGATGATCTAGCCCTTTGTCTCTGTTCTTCCATTTTTGCAAGGTAATCATCGTGAGATACAGTTACTCCCTCTTCTTCACATATTTCCTCTGTAAGTTCATATGGGAATCCAAAAGTATCATATAATTTAAATACCACACCAGCATCTAATTCTGTCTTATCTTCCGATTTAGCTTTTTTGATCTCATCCAATGCTATGATCATCCCTTGATCTAAGGTAGTTGAGAATTTTTCCTCCTCAATTCTTACCATCTTCACGATATGATCTTTATTTTTAATTAAGTCAGGGTAAGATTCTCCCATTAATAATATCACTGTATCCACTAATTTATATAGGAAATTTTTCTTGTTTCCTAATAGTCTTCCATGTCTTACTGCACGTCTTAAGATTCTTCTAAGAACGTATCCTCTTCCCTCATTAGACGGTAAGATCCCATCACTTATCATAAATGTAATAGCTCTAATATGGTCCGCTATTACCTTCAATGAAAAATCGATTTTATTATTTTTTCCAAATGTATATTCAGAATTTGTTAATTCTCCTGCTTTTTTAATAATCGGGAAAATTAGATCAGTTTCAAAGTTATTAGCTTTTTTCTGAACCATTGCAGCTACCCTTTCAAGTCCTGCTCCTGTATCGATGTTTTTCTTTGGTAATGGCTCTAATGACCCATCTTCCATCCTGTTATATTCAGTGAATACCAGGTTCCATATTTCGATGAATCTATCGTCTGTTCCTTCATCTCCTAATTTCGAGTTTTCGTCTCCTCCATACTCTACTCCTAAGTCTACATGGATTTCACTACAAGGTCCACATGATCCCACAGGTCCTGCTGACCACCAGTTATCGTCCTCTCCTAACCTCACTAATCTTTCCATTGGTACACCAATTTTTTTATTCCAAATCTCTTCAGTTTCATCATCTGTTGTAAATACAGATATCCATAATTTTTCTGCGTCTAATTTTAATACCTCTGTGATGAATTCCCAAGACCAGGCTATAGCCTCTTCTTTGAAATAATCTCCGAATGAGAAGTTTCCTAACATCTCAAAGAAAGTATGATGTCTGGCTGTTCTTCCTACATTTTCAAGGTCATTAGTTCTGATACACTTTTGGTGAGTAACTACTCTCGGTGTAGGAGCTTCTTTTTGTCCTAAAAAATAAGGCTTAAAAGGTACCATCCCTGCTACTGTCAATAGTAGCGTTGGATCATCTGGTATCAATGATGCACTTTCATAGTGTTTATGTTGTTTCCCTTCAAAAAATTCTATAAATTTTCTTCTAATTTCATTACCCGTTAAATTATTCATCCTATCCTCCAAAATTTAAATCTTTAAATTACCCTCAGACCCTTATGGCCTCGACAGATATTTTCTCTTTTTTTTACTTTAATATTTTGTTTTAGAAACACTTTTTATAACTGATATACAGAAGTCTGTTTCTGACATAGATTTCTACGGATTATCAATTGTATATTTTATTCAAGTTTTTATTCGTGTCATTAGCGTAATTCGTGGTTAATCTTTTAGTCATTTATTATCAGTTGTCAACGATTACTTTGCTTAATTTTTATTATATCACATCTAGTTACCAAAAAATCAGATAACCTAATCTAATTTAAATCCTTCTCCTAAATACATCTTTCTAGCTCTTTCATCGTTGGCTATCTCTTCTGGTGACCCACTTATTAGGAGTTCCCCCTGAGCCATTACATAAGCCCTATCGGTAATCCCCAAGGTTTCCCTTACACTGTGATCCGTTATCAAGATCCCCAATCCTCTTTTTTTGAGATATCTTATAATCTCTTGTATATCCTCTACAGCTATTGGATCTACTCCTGCAAAGGGTTCATCCAACAGGATAAAGTCCGGATTATTAGCTATTGTTCTGGCTATCTCAACCCTTCTTCTTTCCCCTCCAGAGAGGGAATATCCCATGGATTTTTCTACATGGGTAAGTTTAAACTCTGCCAACAGATCATCTTTTATCTTAATTCTCTCTTCTTTTTTTATCTTTCTCATCTCTAAGATAGCAAGGATATTATCCTCTACACTGAGGTCTCTGAATATAGATGGTTCCTGGGCTAGATATCCTATCCCCATATTGGCTCTTTTATACATAGGATAATCGGTTATATCCTGTTCATTGAAAAATACCTTTCCAGATTCAGGTTTTACAATCCCTGTGATCATATAAAAAGTAGTGGTTTTTCCTGCTCCATTAGGTCCTAAAAGCCCAACTATCTCACCTTTATGTACTTCTAAATTTATTTTATTTACAACTTTTCTTTTTTTATAGCTTTTACACAGATCTTGAGCGATTATACTCTTCAAATTTTACCCCCTACTTTTTATAGTCTATTCTTACATTTCCTTCGGCATTTAATATC
Organism: Fusobacteriaceae bacterium; assembly: GCA_030625925.1. GTDB lineage: Bacteria > Fusobacteriota > Fusobacteriia > Fusobacteriales > Fusobacteriaceae > Psychrilyobacter. Next base: position 4,477 of record DAOUPY010000007.1, read on the forward strand.
CCTGTTTCCATATAATATTTAGTATAGTCAGCTTCAATATGGTTTTCTATTGTATCGGCTACAACATTTTCTCGTAAAACAGCAACCTTAGTTTTATTAAATATCTTTCCCTTATCAGATGACGCAGTCATGATCTTTCCGTCTTTATCCACATTTTCAAATTCCACGTTATTTATAAGAACTGCTATCTCTGTATTCATATCGATATCCGTTATTTCAGATTTAACATCGGTTGTTCCATCTATATTCAGATGATTTCCCCGACGCCCCAAAGCCAGTTTTTTTATCAAGTCTACTTCTAGATAATCTGAATACAGGGTCATATCCTGGTATTCATAGACCCCATTTTTCTTTATCTCAGATCTTGAAATAGATAGTTCTCCATTTACATCTTCATATAAAAATATCTTGGCTGTGTCACCTCTTATCTTAACAGGTTCTTTTTTCTGTGTTTTTTTGTCTATATTAAGAGCCGTGGCACGTACATTTCCATCTAGATCTATCTGCCTGTTTTTTAGATCACCAAACATAAAATCACCATAGAGTTTTTCCCCTGTGGATGAGGTTAAGTTTACCTTAGTTCCGTCTAAGATCTCGCTTTTCATGTTCCCCTTCATAGTTTCGCCATCTATTATATAATTTTCATAATAGATCTTATATTTTTCCGAAGTATAGATATCATCTGTAATAAAGGAATATTCTACCTGACTTCCTGTGAATTTCATTCCCGGATTTTGTACCACTACATTTTTATCCAGCTGAACAACCTGTCTCGAAATAAAGTAGTTCACCTCATCACCAGAGGCTTTTTTATCCCCGCTTATTCCATAAAAATTCATAGCTTTTATCCTTTTTTCAGCTACAAAATATATTCCATCGTTCATAGCTGCATTTCCATCTTTAGATATTATCTTAATATCTCCAGGTATATATACCTTTTCCTCAGCAAATATATATTTTCCACGGTCAGCATAGAGAGTGGAATCCTTTGTTATTACCTTTAAATTTCCGATAATTTCCGCATAGTTATTGGTGTCAAATTCTCCTCGGTCTCCTACCATTTTAGACCCATCTTCATCTGCAATAACTATATTTCTTTCTATCTTTCCCAGCCCTGTATTAGAATTATAAGTTAAGTTTTCACCAGTCATAATTTTTTTTTCTTGAATAACCTTTACTCTGCCCTTAGAGGTCAAGTTTCCTGTATCCATATTATACTCAGCATTTTCACCATAAAAAGTAATCTTATCCTTTGGGTTATAAACTGTATATTTCCCATATATATGAGCTTTTTTATTTAGATCATCTATATCTATCCTTTGACTCTTTAAGACAGAACCACTGTAGGCAACTTCAGCATTCCCTGTAAATATATATGATTTTTTTTCTAGATTAAAGTCAATCTTATCAGATTTACCCTCTATCTGATCCCCTTTAAAATTTCCATCTATGATCTTCCCGATCTTAGTTTCGTCGTTATAATAAAGTTCTTTTCCTACGCTTTCATAGGCGTCTCCTTTATAATCATAACTATTTAATAATTTTAATTCCTTGGTTTTACTGTTATAAGTAAGATCTTTAGTCAGTATTTTTCTATCTAAATCCTCATAAGTCACTAATTTTTTTGAGGTCATGTAGAGATCCCCTGTTTTTGTATCATAGGTTCCCCTATCAGCTAGAAGTTTGCTTGTTTTATTATATATTTTAATGTTTCCATCTATTTTTAACAGGCCGCTTAAACTATCATAGGCTCCACTATCAGCAATTAGGTTAAATTCACCATTTTTACCCCGAATAGGTCCTGTAAAATACATCTTATTTTCACTGGCCACATAATTTATTTTCTCTACATTCAGGTTTCCAGTTTCAAATTCTATCACCACATCTTTAGATATGATAAAATTCCCCGTGACTTCATCATATTTAAAATCTTTCGCTCTAAGGTTTGCACCCTTATAGTATAAAACAAAATCTCCCTGAGCATGGATGGTTTTTTTTATCCCATCATACCTAGCTTCTTTAAAGTGGCCAGATAGTTCCTCTGTTTGTAAACTTCCTAATTTCCTGCCTCTTATCCTAATGTTTTCCTTTATATCCAAAATCTTAGTGGTATTATTATAATGTACAAAATTTGCACTAAGCTGCATCTTATCCGTGATCACTCTTATATCATCTTTTAAGTTCAAATCTTCCAAGCTTGTATCTGTAACCAATGAATCTCCATAAAGGGTTAACCCCTCCTCTTCATTGTACGCCTTCACCTGGTTACTGGCATAGATTTTCTCTGCTTTCTGGTCATAATTAGCTTTTTTAGCCTCTATCTTCCATCCATTTTGAGATATCCCCAGTATATTGTTTTCCAAAAATAAATTATTTGTACTATCTACCAGGGCATCATCTCCAGATAACCTCATCCCATCAAATATGGCTACAGCTTTCTTAAAAGTTCTTTTATCATTCACAGTATCGTCAATCTGCTTCTCTGCTTCTACATGGTAATTTTCCACGTCATAAGTTACATTTGAAGTTACCATGGACTCCTGGCCTTTTCTTTCTATCTGCTCCGGTTCCTTTATATAGTTAAAGTAGACAAATACCACTAAAAGTATTCCACCTATGTAATATGACATTTTTTTGAGCATATTTACCCCCTTTTAATCACCACAAACTCTTTCTTGGTTTAAAAACTTATTAGTTCACCAATAAGTTTTTAAGTTCATTTAATTTCATCATAGCATCTAATGGTGTCAGGTTATTTACATCTAGTTTCGCTACCTCAGCTAAAATTTTCTTTTCACCTTTACTTATTTGCGGTTCTACAATTTTTGGTTTCTCTATTTTTATAGGTGCCCCTCCAAATAATGATAGTTGTTCCGATCCTATTTTTTCCTCGATTATAGCTTTTTTAGTCTCCAAAATTTGCAGAAGATGCTTGGCTTTTAGGAGTATCTCCGATGGCAACCCAGCCAACCTAGCTACCTCTATTCCATAAGATTTATCGGCTCCGCCCTTTACTATTTCACGAAGAAATACCACCTCATCGTTGGCTTCACTTACCTCTATTCTGTAGTTAGACAGATATTTTAATTTATACTCCAACTCTGTAAGTTCATGGTAATGGGTAGCAAATATAGTTTTAGTTCCCAAATTATCATGGATATACTCTGTGATAGCACTTGCCAGAGACAATCCATCAAATGTAGAAGTTCCACGACCTACTTCATCTAAAATAACAAAAGATTTATCGGTAGCATTATTTACTATGTTGGCTACTTCACTCATCTCTACCATAAATGTAGACTGTCCGCTTACCAGGTCATCACTAGCTCCAACCCTTGTAAATATCTTGTCTACAACACCTATTGTCGCACTAGAAGCCGGCACATAAGAACCCATTTGAGCCATCAATATAATAAGAGCAGCCTGTTTCATATAAGTAGATTTACCTGCCATATTTGGCCCAGTCAAGACAATTACCTTGGTCTCTTCATCTAAGATAATATCATTACTTATATAATCCTCTCCTACTATGAGTTTTTCCACAATTGGATGCCTTCCACTTCTTATCTCCAGATCATAACCCTCAACTATTTTTGGACATACATAGTTATTTTTAGTAGCTATATCAGCCAGTGATGCAATTACATCTACATAGGCCAATCCAAAAGCTAATTTTTGTAATAATTTTATCTCTCCTACCAGCTTAGCAGATATTTCCTTCAGCAGATCATATTCTAGACCTTCGATCTTTCCCTTGGCATTCAATATAGTCGATTCATACTCCTTTAATTCAGGAGTTATATATCTTTCGGCATTGGTCAGAGTTTGTTTTCTTATATATTCCTCCGGCACCAGATGAGAATTGGCCCTGCTTACCTCCAAGAAATAACCAAATATCTTATTGTATTTTATCTTCAAAGTTTTTATCCCAGTTTTTCCCTTCTCTTTTTTTTCTATCTCCAAAATATAGTTTTTTCCAGATTTAGAGATAGTATGAAGTTCATCCAAAGTTTCATTATGACCAGTTTTGATCATCCCTCCTTCCCTCACGGAAAATGGCGGTTCCTCCACTATAGATGTTTCTATTAGATTATAGATCTCCACTAATTTTTTTATATCAGTGGTAAACATTTGGTTTGACCCTAAGATCTTTATAACTTCTAAAGATGATTTGATAGATTTTTTTATAGCTATCATGTCTCTGGCATTTTCAGTTCCCAAGATTATTTTTCCTATAAGTCTTTCTAAATCATAGATACTTTTCAGACCTTCTCTTACATCTTCACGAACTAAAACCTCATCTATAAAATAACTTATATCTCCCTGTCTTTTTTCTATCTCATCGATCTTTAAAAGAGGATTTTTTATCATCTTTTTCAGCATTCTGGTTCCCATGGAAGTCTTACACTTGTCCAGTACCCATAACAGGGTTCCCATATTAGTTTTTTCCCTTGTATTCTCCACTAATTCTAAGTTCTTTTGAGTAGCCAGATTTAATTCCAGGTAGTTATTTCTGTTATCATAAGAGATCGTTTGAATAGGTAATTCATTGTATTTATGCAGTTCCAATACGTATTCCAAAACAAATCCACCTGCATCCACAGCAAACTCCTTTCTGTCTATTCCATAACTTTCAAGAGAGATCACATTAAAATATTTTTTTAATATATCATCTGCATTTTTTACTTTGTTTATAGGATTTATCACAATCTCATTTAATTTCTTATAATCACCGAACTCTTCATTAAATCTTTCCAACGTCCTGCTCTCTACCAATATTTCTGTAGGAGATAGTTTATAGATCTCATTTATAGCTTGAGATATTATATCTTTTCCTTCTAACTGAGTTACCTTAAATTCCCCTGTAGTTATATCCAGGTAAGATATTCCTGCTTTATTTTCTCTGATTAGTATCCCTAAAAGATAGTTGTTACTCTTATCATCGAGATAATCTGTATCTATTACCGTACCAGGTGTGATCACCTTTACAACTTCTCTTTTTACCAGACCCTTGGCTTCACTGGCAGCTTCTACCTGTTCACATATGGCTACCTTGTATCCCTTGGCTACTAATTTTGATATATATCCTGCTGCTGAATGATATGGTATTCCTGCTAGAGGAACACTCTGTCCTTTTTCTTTATTTCTGCTAGTTAAGGTTATACCTAATTCTTTTGAGCAAATTACAGCATCCTCAAAAAACATCTCATAAAAATCTCCCAACCTAAAAAATAGGATATTTTCCTGATTCTGCTCTTTTATCTCTTTATATTGTTTCATGAGTGGCGTTTCTTTACTCATTATTCTAAACCTCACTTTTAATTTTATTTTCTTGCTTTTTATTGTGAATTATATTCCTTTAATTTTTCTTTCAACCGTATCAATATTTCACTTATCTCATCGTAGTTATCTATCTTATTCAGCAGGTTCTTTATCTTACTTCCACCGGTTACCCCTTTGAGGTACCAGCACAGATGTTTTCTTACCTCAAAATTAAACTGCTTTTCAGGATAATCCTCCTTCATATACTCTATATGCTTTAACGCCATATCTATTTTATCGATATATGTTACCTTTGTCGCAACTTCTCCAGTTTCAAACTTTTCTCTTATTTGCTGGATAAGCCATGGATTCCCGTATATCCCACGAGCCAGCATTATTCCGTCTACCCCTGATTCAGTAGCTTTTTCATAGGCGTCTTCAGCTGAAAATATATCCCCATTCCCAATAACTGGTATAGACACAGCATCTTTTATCTGTTTTATAGTCTCCCAATCAGCCGTTCCACTATACATCTGCTCCCTGGTTCTCCCATGGACTGTAATGTGGTGCAGACCTAGTTCCTCTGCAATCTTAGCTATTTCTACTGGATTTTTATACTCCTTATACCCTATTCTTATCTTCATCGATAGTTTTGTCTCAGGTTTTAAGGCATTTTTTATGGCTGTCATCAATTTTCTTATGTGTTCAGGATCCTCTAATAGTGCAGATCCATAGCCATTCTTTGTGATCTTAGGCATTGGACATCCCATATTTACGTCTATATAGGTTACTCCCAAATCCTCTACAAATTTTGCACATTCCACCATAACATCTATATCTCTGCCAAAAATCTGGACTCCATCACTAGGTAACAATCTAAGCATTTGTTTTATGGTTTTTTCATTGGCCATCTTTACTGCATTTACACTTACCATCTCTGTAAACATCAGATCTGGATGGAACTTATTCATAATTCTTCTATATGTATAATCTGTCACTCCTGCCATGGGAGCAATATATATTTTTATCATCTATTTTCACCTCTTACTGCTATTTTTAATAATTTTTTCTTGTTATCACTCAGTGCACAACTATCCATTTTATCTTAAAATTATACCATACATAGAGATGTTTTTCCACTTCACAGGTTTCACTAAGCCTTGATTTTATAAAGATTAAAAACAAAGGATTAAAAGTATTTCTAAAAAAAAAATCCCTGAATAATCAGGGACTAATGTCTTTTTATCTTGGAATTAGTTTTTTCGGGCAATTTACTCAGATGAATATACCGGCTATTTGCCGAATGAGCAAACCTGTCTACAATAGCTCCTAAATCCGAGGTTTTAAAGGCTGCTTTAAACTTTTCATTTTTCAATAATTTTTCTGTAAACCTGTAATAACATTCTTCCTTGGGATGAAAAAGTATATCTTCTGAATAAACTTTTTCTCCTAGTATATCAGTCAAAAGATCTGCCACCATCATGGTAAATACCCCTTCAACTTCAACGGTATTTCTAGAATGATTTATTTCTTCACGATATTTAGGCCATAGTCTTTTTTCAACATCTGTATAAGAATTCATAAGTCCCTCCCTTTATATTTTTTTATCTTACTTAGATTTACATATTTTTTAAGATAATTCCTTTAAAAATAAAAAAAATTGTTAAAAATATATTTCTTATCCTTTTTTACAACTTCATTCACTGACTAAAGACCTTTTAATAATCGATCTTATAAATAGAAAAGTGACATCGCAGACAGACAAAATTCTATCTTCATAAGATAAATTACTAGACTACAAAAAAGGCATCAAAACTCTATAAGAATATAGAATTTTGATGCCTTTTAAATAAAAGTTATATTTAGTCATATGCCTTTATATTAAATTTTTGTATTAATCTTTCTCGTTCTTCACCAGTCTTTATTTCCTTTTAAACCTGTCAAAAACCGATTTTTTATTAGCTTTTTCAGCTTCCTTCATACGATTTTCTTCTTTTTTTACATTTGACCAGTTAGGATCTGCTTTCATATTTTTCTTAACTTGTTTCATATATTTAGTAGTATTTTTAGCCATAGTAACCTTAGTTTTTATCCCTGTAACTATGTCTCTACCAGTTTGAAATATTCCAGCTATAACCTTCCCGGGATATCCTACTACTTTTTTTAATGCAGTATATTTATAGACCTCTCCACAACTTGGACATCTGTATTTAGCAGGTTTGTCCGAAATTTTCATCTTTTTCTTGCACTTTGGACATCTAATAATTATTTTTCCCATCTTACAGGTTTCCTTCTATTTCAAATATTAATTCCTTTACAATATTTTTATAACCTAATATCTCTCTAATTCTTATATGGTTCCCATATAATTTTATAGCTATATCTCCAACATGAGTTTTATAGTTTTCCTTAGTAAAAACTAATTTTGGATAGAACGGTTTTCTTTTTTCTACCTTTCCATCTATCTCCACTAAGATATAACCTTTTTTATATCCTACTAGTGTCAATTGTTTAGCAGCATCTATCTTAGCTTGTTTTTCATTCTTTTCTTTTCTAGCTTCTGAATTCAATCTTTTTTTATCAGTTCTTCTGGCCGCTTCATTTACCTCAGCAAACCTCTTTGTTTTTTTTATAGCCTTCAATATATTATATTCTGTTCCTTTTGGTTTATCTTTGTTTACACCTTTTTTCATTTTTTTACCACCTAATTCCTTTTTTGTTTTATATTGTATTATATAACATTTTATGAATTTTAGCAATTAAAATAGGTTTTCTCTGACTCCTATAATGTCATTTCATTTCATAGATTAAAAACATATAATAGTCTAAATTTTTAACAATTAAAGTTTGATTTTGCCTATCAAATCGGGTAAAATTAAAGGATAGTTCGAAGTTCAATGTATATAGTAATCATAAACTTCCGCACTATTTTAATTTATTTATTTTTAGAACAAAAGGAGAATCAAAATGAAAAAGATCAGTAAACCCCTCTTTACAGGGATAATTTTAATTTTAATCTATACAAGATTCAATAATCCAGGAGCTATTACCTTTACTTTTGGAAAGTTTTTCTCCTTTTTTTCAGTATTTATCTATGGGGGAATTATTTCTTTTTTATTAAATCCTATCCTAAAATTCTTTGAAAAAAATAAAAAAATAAAGAGAAAATATAGTATTTTAATCCTATATTTTTCCCTCTTTCTCCTCTTAGGATTATTCTTTTCATTTATAATCCCTCGATTGACGAGAAATATATCCGATCTGGTAGAAAATTATCCAAAATATATCTCCGTTTTTGAAAGTTCTGTACAAAAATATAGACACCTTTTTCCATTTTTAAAAGATGTCAATATCTTAAATGAACTTTTACTCCTGCAGCAAAAAACCCTTATTTTCTTACAGCAGGAATTTACCTTCTTAATCAGTCAGTTTTTAGGAGTTACAGCAAAGATAATTAGTTTGATTTTTTCCTTGATTTTTTCTATCTTTTTTTTAGGAAACAAAGAATATTTCCATACTTTATCCAAAGAAATTTTAGATACATTTTTATCTAAAAGTTTATCAAGCAAGATAAAGAGTCTATCTCAAAAAATAGAAAGAGTATTTTTAGGATATCTCTCTGGAAAAACTTTGGATTCCTTAATAATTGGTGGAATTGCCATGCTTGGGTTGACTATTTTACAGATCCCCTATGTTATTTTACTGGGAATATTCATTACCATATTCAATTTTGTACCCTATTTAGGTCCCCTTATTGGTATCATCTTAGGAGCGACCATAGCATTATTTACCAATCCTGCTAATACCGTTATAGTTATAATTTTCTTGGCATTATTACAGCAATTTGATGCCTGGGTTTTGGAACCAAAAATTTTAGGAAACAGTCTGAACCTCAGTATGTTTTGGACTATTGCCGCTGTAACCCTTGGAGGAAGTATTTTAGGAGCTCTAGGGATCATCATAGCTATCCCGAGTTTTGCTCTGACAAAGGAATTGTATTTATTAAAAATTAAAAAAGATAACTCTCATAATATAGTTGAATGATTCATTTAATTTTAAAATTTAGAAAACCAAAAGGCTTGAATCCTGTAAATTACAGGATTCAAGCCTTTTTTTATTTATCCTAAGTTTTTAAGCAACGGCATCTACTTTTAAATCTTCTGAATTTTCAATAGATTTATCTATCCAGCCTTTACCTTCAACTGCCCAGACATAAATAATTCCCCCCCTGCATAATGTTTCTATAATTTTGCTAATCCCTGCTCTAAATCAGCTATAATATCATGTGTATCTTCTAATCCTACAGATATTCTAACCAACCCTTCAGTTATCCCTGCTGCTGCTCTCTCTTCTACTGTATATGGAGAATGTGTCATAGATGCTGGATGCTGGATCAAAGTTTCTGTATCTCCTAAACTTACTGCCAGAGCACATAATTCTAAACTATTTAATAATTTTTTTCCTGCTTCCAATCCACCCTTTACATCAAATGCTATTATTCCACCGAATCCATTCATTTGCTCCTTTGCAATTTCATGCCCTTCATGAGATTCAAGCCCTGGATAATATACTTTTTCCACTATAGAATGAGCATCTAGGAATTTAGCTATCTCACCTGCATTACTACAATGTCTTGCCATTCTAAGCTCCAAAGTTTTCATTCCTCTCATCACAAGAAAAGCATCATTTGGACTAAGCACAGAACCAGTCATATCCTTTACACCTATTAATCTTATTTGAGTTACTGTCTCTAAGTCTCCTGCTACGAATCCTGCTACTACGTCTCCATGACCGTTTAAATATTTAGTAGCTGAATGAACCACTAAGTCAGCACCTAATTTTAAAGGATTTTGAAGATATGGTGTTGCAAATGTATTGTCTACAACTACCACAGTTCCTTCATTTTTATGAGCTATCTCACAAACAGCTGTTATATTCACAATTTTTAAATTTGGATTTGCCGGTGTTTCTAAATAAACTATTCTAGTATTAGATTTCATAGCTTTTTTTACAGCGTCCAAATCAGAAGTATCTATAAAGTCTACCTCTATTCCGAATTTAGTTAATCCATGACATAAGAATGCATATGTGCATCCATATAAAGTTTTATCTGCTAACACATGATCTCCTGCCTTAAGCAGTGTCCACATCGTAGAAGAGATAGCTCCAATTCCTGAACTAGTCGCAAGTGCAGCTTCTGCTCCCTCTAATAATGCTAATTTTCCCTCTATAACACTTGATGTAGGGTTTCCTAATCTTGAATAAATATATCCTGCTTCTTCTAAGGCAAATCTTTTTCCACCTTGTTCTGCACTTTCAAATACAAATGTAGAAGTTTGGTATATCGGTGTAGTTAATGCTCCAAATGGATTTTTTTCTGCTCCTCCATGTATCGCTTTTGTTCCAAATCCTTTTTCTTGAATTTCTTTCATTTTTTCCTCCTCTAGATCTCATAATAAATATAATATTTTATATTTCAATCACTCATTATAAATGACTCAATGCTTTTTTAATTCTTTTCATTCCTTCTTCTAACATCTCTCTTGAGCAGGCAACGTTAATTCTCTCAAATCCTTCCCCTTCTACTCCAAACCAATAACCATCATCTAGTGCTATCTTTCCTTTTTCCTGCATTAGTCTCGAAAGTTCATCTTTATTTAAGCCATAGTCTGAAAAATCAAGCCAAACAAGATAAGTCGCCTCTGGTTTTCTTACCCTTACTCTTGGTAGGTTTTTAGAAACATAATCTACCAAATAATCCATATTTCCATCTATATGCTCTACCAGTTGATCTACCCACGAATGGCACCTTGTAAAAGCTGCTTCCACCGCAACAATTGCAAATGGATTATTTCTTTTTATATCTAATATCCCAAGCTCTGTATCCATTATTTCTCTCTCACCCAGTCTTGGAAAGTGTAAAAATGCTGCCTGAAGTCCTGCTAAATTAAAAGTTTTGGCTGCAGAAAAACAAGTAATTGTAATGTCCTCTATCTCCTTTGAGATAGAAGACATTGGAGTATGTACATTCCCAGGCATTACAAGGTCTCTCCATATCTCATCTGAAATTATTCTTACATTATTTTCTAAACAGATCTTTCCTATCTTTTCAAGCTCATCTCTCTTCCAAGATCTTCCCACTGGATTATGCGGGTTACAAAGAATAAAAAACTTTAAATCTGGATCCTTTGCTTTCTCCTCAAAATCTGTATAATCCATAGTATAGTATCCACTCTCATCTTTGATTAATGAGTTTACCACAAGGTTTCTGTTATTCTTCTTTACTACATTTGTAAATGGATAGTATACAGGATTTTGTATCATTATTTTATCCGAGGGGTTCGTTAATAGTCTTATCATAAGGGATATCCCCGGTACTACTCCTGGAGTATGGATGAGGTTTTTTGTCTCTATCTCCCAGGAAAATCTATCTTTACACCATCCCACAGCACTCCTATAGTAGGCATCTGGTCTATAAACATAACCAAAAATACCCTCTGGAGCTTTTTCTGCCATAGCCTTAGTTACCTCTGGAGCTGTTTTTAGGTCCATGTCTGCTATCCACATAGGCCAAAGGTCATTTGAAACAAAATTTTTATCCATTTCTGACCATTTAGCAGAATGATTATTTTTTCTATCAATTTTTTCATTAAAGTTATACTTCATTTTTCACTCCTCCACAACAACTGTTATACACCACTTAATACTGTTCTTGATTTTTTTGTATTATTATCGTATATTTATAGTAAGTATATTATTAAAATTCTACTTTGTCAATAAAATACAGATAAAAGTGGTGTATAACACTTTTGAGCTAAAGGAGAGGAAAATGAACATAAAAATCATTCTAAATACAGACACAGATATTTATAAACAAATTTATTCACATTTCAAGGAGGAAATACTATCTAACAAATTTAAAGTAGATGAAAAGCTCCCCTCGATCCGACAGATTGCAACTAAACTTAAAATCAATAATATCACCGTTTTAAAGGCATACTCACTGCTCGAAACAGACGGATATATCTATAAAATAAAAGGAAGTGGATCCTTTGTTAAAAATATAAATTTAAATAACACCTGTACCCTGCAAAAACCAATTCTAGAGAATTTTAAAAGCGGGCAGATCAAAATAAATTCCAATATTAATTTTGCCAGCGGCACCCCTAATAAAGAAGTGTTTCCCACTGAGATATTTCAAAATATTATTTCTGATCTTTTTTTAGAGGATGGTTCCGATCTATTTATTTATGAAGATTCTCAGGGAAATTTAGACTTGAGAAAAAATATTGCTAATCTACTCAAAAAAGAGATAAAAAATATATCTCATAAAGAAGTTCAGATTGTTAACGGGGCACAACAGGGGTTGGATCTGTTAAAAAAAGGAATAATAAAAAACAGCTCTACCATTATTTTAGGAAGTCCCACTTATTCCAGTGCGATTACTAATTTTTCCAATTTCTGTAAAATTAAAACCGTCCCTGTACAAGCCGACGGTTTTGATATGGAGGCATTGAAAGACCTCCTTAGATCAACAAAAATAGATTATATATATGTCATGACTAATTTTCAGAGCCCCACCGGCTGTAAATGGTCCAATGATAAAAAAATTAAATTATTAAACTTAGCTGAAG
>DAOUPY010000309.1 GCA_030625925.1 Fusobacteriaceae bacterium
CACACTCCACCTGTTTCCGCCAAGGACACGAATATCTAAATTATTTTTAAACGTTTTAATAAAAATTGACCCTCTCTCTTAGTCTCTCCCAGGGCGACGATTATTAGGAATCTCTTATAGACAAAAAGTGATTTCTTAATGTCGGTAGGGAGAAAGAACTATATGTTTATTGAAAGAAGATCCACGGCACTTGTCTATCGCTAATTATTCTTACTTTGGTTACTCCTTACGAGGGTCTACATTTAGAACTTTTCTTTCTCACATATTATACAGATTTTAATCGAAGTTTATAGTCGTCACACTTCAGCTGTAGTATTCCTACAACAACAATCGTGACTTACTCACTAAGACAACTTATAAACTTTTTGACCTTTTCGGTTACCTTTTCTGTTAAAAGAAAAGGTAACCCGTATCAAAGGCGGAAACTTTGGAACCTTCTTGATCCCTTTGATTCTGTTTCTCAGATCAAACCACATTTAAAATTAGATTTAATTCTAATCTAATTTTAATATTCATGAATAGAAATAGAAAAAAGATTAAAATCTAAGGGCGAAACCCTTAGAACCTTCTGATCCATGATTATTAAATTCATTATACCCAAATATAGAAATGATACAAAACTTAAATCCCCAAAAGTGTCGCCGCGACACTTTTGCTTTTTCTCAGCCTAATTTTTACTTACCCCCCCTACCACTATTGACAAATAAGATCTTTCAGTCTATACTGTTTACACATAAACAGTTAGGAGGTAGATTAATGTTTTCAAAATATATCAGTATAACCTATAGACAATATCAGCATTATATGAGAGAGGAGCTAAAAAAATATAAGATCGGTAACAGTGATTACCCCATTTTACTCTGTCTCAACAAAAACCCGGGGATTTGCCAAAATAAAGTTTCTAGATTAACTAAATTAAATAAGAGTTTAATTTCTAAAGGGGTAAAAAAATTAATTGAATATGAATATCTATATCAAGAAGATGATATCCATCATAAACAAAAACATAAACTATTTTTAACCCAAAAAGGGCTAGAGATAGTCCCAGATCTAAAAGACATTATCGCCTGTTGGAAAAAACTCATCCTGAAAGATCTGACCCAGTCAGAGATCGATGTCTTATATAGAGCAATGAAGAAAGTCGATGAAAATTCCATGGCCATCAAATAAAAGGCAGCGTGACGCTGCATCTAAATAATAAAAGAAAATTAGGAGAGTATATGAAAAACACAAGATTAGGATCAGAAAAAATATCCAAACTTTTATGGGAATATTCCATACCTGCCATCACAGGAACATTGGTCTATATCCTATATAATATCGTAGATAGAATATTCATAAGTTTCGGTGTAGGACGATTAGCTATTGCCGGAATAAGTATAGCCCTGCCTCTTTTCACCTTTATACTGGCAACAGGATTATTTATAGGTGTCGGAGGAGGAGCTCTTATATCCATAAACTTAGGAAAAAAAGACAAGGAAAAAGCCGAACAAATACTGGGAAATGCAGTGACTCTATTTGTTGCAGCTGGTGTCGTATTTTCAATTTTAGGGATCCTGTTCTTAGATGACATCCTCTTACTATTTGGTGCTACAGCAAACAATATCAATTATGCCAAAGATTATATGTCTATCATCTTCTTTGCCACAACCTTTCAGCTCTTATTTATAGGAATGAATAATATTATGAGGGGAGAAGGTAACCCTAAAGCAGCTATGAAAATGAGTATCATCGGATGCGGGCTGAATATTTTATTGGATCCATTTTTCATATTTGTAATGGATATGGGAATACAGGGAGCAGCCATCGCCACTGTTATCTCAAATATGCTTGTAGCATTCCTTCAAATCAGGCATTTTTTAAATGGAAACAGCAACATTAAATTAAAATTCAAACATTTAAAATTAAAAAAAGAGATCCTCATTGGAATTGCCAGTATAGGTATAGCACCATTCATCATGCAGATGTCAAATTCCATCGTGGTTATCTTTATCAATAAAAATTTAAACATCTATGGAGGCGATATTGCCATCGCCGCCTATGGAATAATAAATAGTATAAGCGTCCTTATGTATATGCCTATAGTAGGAATATACCAGGGAAGTCAGCCCATCTTGGGATATAACCACGGTGCTAAAAATTATAGCAGAGTCAGAGAAACATATAAACTGTCCCTCCTGGTAGCTATCAGTATTTCAGCCGCAGGATTTCTCCTGGCCACGTTTATGCCCCATATATTAATCTCACCATTTATCAACAACGATAAAGCTTTATTTGATCTGACAACTAATGCAACTAAAATGTTCTTCAGCATGACCCTCTTTATGGGGTTTCATATGATCGGAAGCAGTTATTTCCAGACAGTTGGAAAAGCCAAAATAACCACAGCTATAAATATTATTCGTCAGTTTGTTTTGATGCTCCCACTCCTATATTTTCTGCCTAAATACTATGGTGTCAATGGAGTTTGGTTAGCTATCCCCATTACAGATTTTACTCTGGCAATAATCACATCATACTTTGTAATAAAGGAATTCAAAAGTTTAAAAATGAAGTCAACTTTAGCAGAACAGGTTGTAGAACTCTAAATATATCGCAATATTAAAGAAAAGCAAAAAGTGTCGCGGCGACACTTTTTGCTTTTCTTTATTTTATAGACAGTTTTTATCCTTCTACTATTTCTACTGTAGCTTGTAATATGGTCCTTCTTCATATTCTACAAAGAAAGTTATTTGAAGATTTCCTAAGTAAAATCCTGTTTCCTTCTTTTTCTAGAAAGTAGTCGATCTTCTTTAATTCTGTTGTTAAGATCAATTCGGCAATGTTTTCTCTCATCTCAACTAATTCTTTCTTTCTATATACATCCCTTAATTTTATAGCTTTGTACTCACGAGTCTCTATTTTATGATATCTACTTTTTCCTTTTTGGTATTCTCCAATCATATTTATATGTGGCTCTATAGTAAAATCCACCTTTTAACTCTTTCGAAGATTCAACCATTTGATTATCGCTGTTGTATCCATATGTGTACTTTCCCCAATTAAAATCATCCATATCTTTTTCAATGAGATTATTATGGATATCATATTTATAGGTAGTTTTTTTGTTCGACCATATTGTTCTTTCTTCTGTGATTAGTTTATTATTTTTATCATGTGTATACGTAACCTTATCTTTAGCATC
>DAOUPY010000101.1 GCA_030625925.1 Fusobacteriaceae bacterium
ATATGGTTTAAGGGTTCTTTTTTTTATTCCAGGCGATGCAAGGATCGGCTGGAGACAGACTGGGAGGATATCCAACCTTGGTAGTCTCCGCCACTTTTATCTTTATCCTTTCATGGCTTTGATCTTACTTGGTAAAGAAAAAATCTTAATAAATCCTTCTGCATCATGGTGATCATATAGGTCGCTGGCTCCGAAAGATGAAATTCCTTCATCATAGAGTGCATTAGGAGATATTCTTCCTGCAACCTTTATATTTCCCTTATATAACTTAAGTTTTATTGTTCCGGTTACTACCTTGGAAACCACATCTATAAATGCGTCCATACCTTCTTTTAATGAACTATACCAAAGTCCATTATAGACTAACTCTCCGTATTTTTGCCCCATATTTTTTTTGAATGCCTGAGTTTCCTTATCTAAACAGATACTCTCTAATTCTTTTATAGCAAAGTGTAAAAGTGTTCCTCCAGGAGTTTCATAAATACCTCTGGATTTCATTCCTACCAATCTGTTTTCTACAATATCTACTACTCCTATTCCATGTTCCCCCGCTATTTTATTCAATTTTATTAAAAGATTAGCTGCAGATAATTCTTCTCCATCTACACTTATAGGTGTTCCTGATTCAAAGCCTATCTCCACATACTCAGCCTCATCCTTGGCATCTTCCAATGATTTCACCATCATATATAGGTCATCCTTATGTTCATTCTCCAAGAACTCTATGTCTCCACCCTCATGACTTATATGCCAAAGATTCTGGTCTCTAGAATAGATTTTTTCCTTAGTTACATTAAGTTCTATACCATTAGCCTCAGCATAATCTATAGCGTCTTCTCTAGATTTGATATCCCATTCTCTCCAGGGAGCGATTATCTTCATCATAGGAGCTAATGAAGCTATTCCAGTTTCAAATCTTACCTGATCATTTCCCTTTCCTGTACAACCATGACAAATATATGCAGCCCCTTCTTTTTTAGCTATATCCACCAATATTTTAGCCATAAGTGGTCTAGCTAAAGCTGTTCCCAATAAATATTTATCCTCATACATCACTCCAGCTTTAAGACCTTTGAAGGCATAATCTTTTACAAACTCCTCGGCTACATTTTCTACATAAATTTTAGATGCTCCAGATTCGATAGCCTTCTTTTTTACTTCTTCCATCTCATCATCTTGTCCTACATTTACACAAACTGCGATAACCTCTAATTCATAATTATTTTTTAACCACGGTACAATAATCGATGTATCTAATCCACCTGAATATGCTAACACTACTTTTTCCATTGTTTTTCCCCCTTATTTAATATATGTTTTAACTAATTCATTATATTTTTCTCCATTAACAATCTTTTTCAATGCCTTATCTATCACAGTTAATAATTCCACATCTTCTTTTCCAATAGCAATTGCATAGTTTTCAGATTGTAATACATGTGTAGCTAATTTTAATCCGTCATTTTTTTCTATAGTTTTACTAGCTTGTTGATAATCTAAGATAATCATATCTATTTTTTCAGCCTGCAGTGATAATACAGCTTCATGTAATTTATTATATTTTTGTACCTCTACCCCATTTAATTTTTTAGAAAAATCATCGGCTAAAGTATCGCTTGTAGTTCCCATTACTACACCTATTTTCTTACCCTCTATATCTGATTCTTGCCCTATATTTTTAGACCCTTCTCCTACCATAATTACTTGACTTACATCAAAGTAAGGTAATGAAAAGTTTACATTTTTCTTACGAGCTTCAGTAACTGACATTCCAGCTACAATCAAGTCTATTTTCTTAGTTTGTAATGCTGGTAAAAGTCCGCTAAAATCCATCCCTACTACCTTAAATTTAAGCCCGCTTTCCTTTGAAATTTCAGCTAATAAGTCCATATCAAATCCTACTATCTTATCCCCTTTCATATACTCAAATGGTACAAAGTTAGGTGCCGTTCCTACTATATAGACTTTTTCTTCTTTTGTTTCTGCTACTTTTTCCGACCCACATCCTATTATCAATAGAGATACCATTACCATCATTAATTTCATCATTTTTTTCATCTTTAAACCTCCTGTTTATTTTTTTAAAAATTCTTTGGCATCCTTTATCTGTTTTTCCACCGATTCTATACTTGTTCCCCCGTAACTTTTTCTCCCATTGACACATTCTTCTATACTTATCTTTTTATTTACATCACCTTCAAACAGATCATTGAACCCTTTGAATTCTTCTAACTTTAACTCTGACAATCTTTTTTTATTCATTTCACAATAAACGACTAACTCCCCGACTATTCTGTGGGCGTCTCTAAAGGGCAGTCCTTTTTTTGCCAGGTAGTCAGCTACATCGGTGGCATTTATAAATCCGTTTTCAATCCCCTTCATCATATTTTTTTTATTTACCTTCATGGTGATCAGCATCTCTTTAAAGATCATCAGTGATATCTTTATGGTATCTATGGAATCAAAAATTCCCTCCTTGTCCTCCTGAGTATCCTTATTATAAGCCAGGGGCAGACCCTTCATAACAGTCAATATTCCCATTAGATTCCCAAAAATTCTCCCTGTTTTCCCCCGAATAAGTTCTGCTATATCTGGATTTTTTTTCTGTGGCATTATAGAAGATCCTGTAGAGTAGGAATCATCTAAACTTACAAAGGAAAATTCACTGGTTGACCATATTATTATCTCCTCAGCTAACCTTGACATGTGCATAGATATCATGGAGGTGATAAAATTCAATTCGATTATAAAGTCTCTGTCACTGACAGTGTCCAAGCTGTTTTTAGTTACTTCAGGAAATCCAAGTTCCCCGGCTACAAAATGTCTATCGATATCATAGGTTGTCCCGGCCAGCGCTCCTGCTCCCAAGGGCATAACATCCAATCTTTTGTAGGAATCCTTTAATCTCTCTAGATCTCTTTTAAACATCTCATAATATGCCAAAATATGGTGAGAAAATAAGATAGGCTGTGCTCTCTGGAGATGAGTATATCCAGGCATAATCACATCTTTATTTTTATCGGCTATATCCACCAGTCCTTTTAACAATCTTCCTAATAATTTTTCGATTTCCACACTTTCTTTTTTCAGATACATTCTGATATCCAGAGCTACCTGATCATTTCTGCTTCTGGCTGTATGGAGCTTCCCTCCTACTTCTCCTACGATCTCTATCAATCTTTTTTCAATGGCCATATGGATATCTTCATCCTTTATATCAAAGATAAATTTTCCTGCCTCTATCTCATTTAGTATTTGTAAAAGCCCCGCTTCTATTTTTATCTGCTCTTCTTTTCCTATGATATTTTGTTTAGAAAGCATCTTGGAATGAGCTATACTTCCTTTTATGTCTTCTTCGTACATTCTTTTATCAAAATTTATCGAACCATTAAATTTCTCCAATATTTTTGCCGCTTCCTTATTGAATCTTCCGCCCCAAAGTTTCATCCTTCACTCCTTTTTTTCAATATTTTCCATGATAAAGATAATTTTTTAAATCTTCTTTATTCATCCCATTAATCCCCATTTTTTCCAGGTTTCTGCCTTCTTTAAAATAATTTTTACTATTGTAAGCTCCTGCAATTGTTATACAAGAATACATCATGGGAGTTTCAGTCTCTAATAATTTCCCCAGAGAATAGCACGGCACCACTAAATATGGAACATCCTCTGTTATATACCTATGTTTTGATGTACTAGGAGCTCCTATCTTACTATGGGCTACTGAACTTCTATTTAATTCATACACACTCTCATATTCTAAGTTATAGAGGGAATTCATGGCCTCTAATTCTGGAGTTAAATAAAACCCTATAGTATTTCCTATCTCTAATCTTTCCTTTTCCATGACAGATACAGCCTTAGAAGTAGCTAAGGAACAAGTATCCTTATAATAATTAAATTCACCTCCAAAATTTTCCATTATTCCCATGTTTAATACTGACAATAAAGGGTGTCCCCCAAAATTTATATTTTCCATTCCTGCCACAACTACATTTTCTAATTTTGTTAATTTTATTGGAAATACTTCATTTAAAATTTCTAATGTTTCATCAGTTTTAATTCCTGGAAAAACTCCTACTGGTAAATGAGATTTAGTCCCATAAATTGCCACTCCCCCTTGGCACTCTATCCTGCAGGCCCAAGGAATAGAGATCCCATCTACTAAGGTTACATCTTTTTTCCCTTTTTCCAACATGATTTTATTAAAAACTAAACTGGAAAAATTCCCAGGCATAGATACTAAAATATGACCATCTAAATAAGGATAAATTTTATTAAAGATAATCTCTTGAGCATAGGATGGTACCACTATAATAAGTATCTTGGAATATTTTAAAATTTCTATAATATCAGTTGTTATTTTATCTATCTTTTGAATCCCGGGAATCTCTAATTTTAAACCATCTATCTCTTTTAATGCCTCTATATATCCGCTATTTTCTTCTATTCCCTCTAAATTCACAGAAAACTCTTTAGCATCATAAAGACAAACCATATTTCCTACTTTGGAGAAATGATAAGCTGCTGTAAGTCCACCATTGCCTCCTCCTATTATTCCAACTGATTTCATAAACTATCCTCCAAAATGTTTATTTATTAACTCTTGATATTTTCCACTTTCTTTCATTTTTTTAATCTCTTCATTTAATTCTAATATTAATTTTTCATTCCCTTTATTCATAGCAATAGCTGAACCATCTTGTTTATCCTCTAATAAAGCTGCCAGTTTTAATTTTGGATTATTCTCTAAATAATTATTAGCCACAACTCCTCCAACTATTACTGCATCTACCTTTTTATTCTTTAATTCCAATATAGCTCCTGTAAATGAATTATATCTTTTAACTTTTACTCCTTTTATCTCTGTTGCCATAGTTTCTTGGATAGTCCCTAACTGAACTCCTACTGTTTTTTCTTTTAAATCATTTAAAGACTTAATTCCATAAGTATCTTTATTTACCAAAATAGCTTGAGCAGAATTATAATATGTATCGGTAAAATCTACAGCTTTTTTTCTCTCTTCTGTAGGTGTCATACCAGCTATTACCATATCTATCTTCTTTGTTTGAAGAGCCGGAAGTAATCCGTCAAAACTCATATTTTTCCACTCTATTTCATATCCTAAATTTTTAGCTAACTCCTCCATAAACTCGATATCAAACCCTACTAATTTTTCATTTTCAATATATTCATAGGGTTTATATTCTGCATTGGTTCCTATGTATAATTTTTTAGTCTGCACCTCTTCTTTTCCACAGCCAACTAATATAACCATAATTAAAATCCCAACTAAATTCATTAATTTTTTCATAAGTTTTCTCTCCTTTTTTTCTTATTTTTTGGTATAAAAAAGGGACCCTGCTATTTTCAACAGAATCCCTGTTAGATTAGCATGATTTACTTCCTATTTAATTTTTAATAATCCTATTTATTTCCATTGCAGTCCCTCATTTTAAAATTTAATTAAAACCATTTTTTTAATAGTTTATTGTATATACCGTTTCCTTTTAATGTTGTTAAAGCTGTATTTATTTTTTTCAATAAATCTGCATTATCTTTGGATACTGCCATTGCATATTCTTCCTTTTCTCCCTCTGCCGAGGTGATTTTTATTCCTTCGTTATTTTTTACAAAATTCTTAGCTGGTTCCCCGTCCAATACCACTGCGTCTATCTTCCCTTCCTTTAAATCCATGATAGCTGCATAACCTGCATTATATTTTTTTACTTCTGCCCCATCTATCTCACTGACAACTACATCTCCTGTAAATCCTAAGATTACTCCTACTTTCTTTCCTTTCAATCCTTCAAAATTTGAAATATCCTCTGCATCTTCAGCTGTTATGATCACCTGATTCGCCTTATAATATGTTTCACTGAAGTTTACGGCTTTCTTTCTCTCCTCAGTAGCCGTCATCCCTGCTATTATCATGTCTACTTTTTTGGCCTGTAATGCTGGCAGCAGACCATCAAAAGCCATATCCTTAATCTCTATCTCTACTCCTATTTCCTTTGATATCTCTGTCATTAGATCCATATCAAAGCCCACTGTTTTTCCATCTTCTAAATATTCAAAGGGTGCAAATTCAGCATTGGTACCCACGTAGAT
>DAOUPY010000013.1 GCA_030625925.1 Fusobacteriaceae bacterium
CTATATACCACTATTTTTTCTACTTCCTCTATATATTCACTAGGAATGTATCCATGAATTCCTATCTCTAGATCTATATCCTCTAATATTATTTCTTTTCCTTTTAGCTTTTTGATCTCTTCATCTAACATTTTAAGATACATATCATAACCAAATATTTTTAATGCTCCATGTTGTTTATCTCCCAAAATTTCCCCTGCTCCCCTTATCTTCATATCCTCCAAAGATAGTTGAAATCCTGCTCCCAAATCTTTTATTTCCTTTATTGATTCTCTTTTTTGCTTCCCTTTTTCCGTTCCACCCTTTAGAGAATCTACCAGCAGATAACAGTAAGCTCGTTTACTGCTTCTTCCTACCCTTCCACGAAGCTGGTATACTTGGGATAATCCTAACTTATCAAAATTTTCTATGAGGATGGTATTGGCATTTTCTATATCTATCCCATTCTCTATTATGGTCGTTGTCAGAAGTACATCTATCTCCCCATTTTCAAAGGAATTTATCTTATATTTTATTTCACTCGAGGGCATTTGACCATGGATAAAATCTATCACAACATATTCAGGAATTATTTCTTTTAAATCCCTTAATTTAACCTTCATCCCCTTCACTGAATTATATAGGTAAAAAACTTGTCCCTCCCTGGCTACTTCTTTCATTATGGCATTTTTTATATCGGCTTTATTTTTTTCTATAATATAAGTTTCTATAGGAATTCTATTAGTTGGAGGAGTCTGAATTATAGATATATCTCTTATTCCCAAAAGAGCCAAATTCAATGTTCTTGGAATTGGAGTCGCTGTCAATGTAAGCATATCCACATTGATCCTCATTGTTTTTAAATGCTCCTTTGCCTTCACTCCAAATTTTTGCTCTTCATCTATTATAACTAAACCTAAATCCTTAAACTTTATATCTTTAGATAATAATCTATGGGTTCCTATAATAAGATCTATCACCCCATCCTTTAGTTTTTTTACTACTTTGGCTTGTTCTTTAGGAGTTTTTAACCGTGATAACAGCTCCAATTCCAAGGGGAAGTTTTGAAACCTTTCTTTAAATCTCTCAAAATGCTGGGCAGCTAAAACTGTTGTAGGAGCTAGGATCACAACTTGCTTTCCATCCATAACAGCCTTAAACGCTGCTCTCATGGCCACCTCGGTTTTTCCGTATCCAACATCCCCACAGACTATCCTGTCCATGACAGAGGCTGATTCCATATCCTCTTTGACATCTAATATTGCTTTTAGTTGATCCTTGGTTTCATTATATGGAAAGCCTTCTTCAAACTCCTCCTGCCAAATGGTATCTTTTGTAAAGGAGTAACCTACATTCATAGCTCTTTTAGCCTGTATTTCCAGAAGTTCTATGGCAAATTTCTCTATCTCTTTCTTTATTTTTTCCTGCCTTTTTCTAAATCCTCTTCTACCCAGTCTAAAAATATCAGGAACCATTCCTGGTTCATATATATACCTTTCTATCTTATTTAGACTGACTATAGGTACAAAAAGTTTATCTTCATCTGCATATTTTATTTTTAAATAATCTTCACCATTTATATCTTCTACTCCCAAGTAAACTCCTACTCCATAAGTTTCATGGATTATATAGTCATTGGGCAGTATTTGGTCTATCTTTTTAAATTTTATTCCATCTGATCTTTTTTCGCTTCTCTTTACTCTAATACCTTTCAATTCCCTGTCTGTAAGGATAAGATCATTTTTATGTTTAAATCCTTCGTAGTGGGGATTTCTCTGAATTTCTATAGATGTACCGTCAAATATTTCAGTATATCTTCTTTTTTCCTCTGTCAAAATTGTTATATTTTTCTTTTTAGATAGTTTTTTTATATAATCATAATTTTTATAATTTTCTATCTCCTCATCTTTAAATCTTTCCAGCTCTATCTTTTCTGATATTTTTTTGATTTTGGAATATTCTAGACGAATCTCCTCTTCATCTTCTCTTTTGTTCAAAATATATTCTTCTACCTTATAATTTAAGATCTCCTCATTCTCTAAATATATTTTTCTTTTATCATTTTTTAGCTTATCTAAAAGATCTATAAAAGTATAATTATCATCTTTATTTTTGTTTGTATACATTTGAATTTTGTTTGTTTTTTCTATCGATCTCTGGGTTTCTGCATGGAATACACGAATTTCCTCTAAGATATCATCAAAAAACTCCAAACGGACAGGATGTTTCCCGTCAAAAGAAAATATATCTAAAATATCCCCTCTCAGGCTGTATTCTCCCCTTTTTTCGACTAAATAATTTTTTTTAAATCCACTTTTTTCCAACTTCTCGATTATCTTCTTTAATTTGTATTCTTTTTCCACACAAAACTCTAACAGTTCAGAATTTATAAAATATTTTTTAAAGATACTTTCAATAGATATTAATATTTTTGAATTATCTGACTTTAATTTTTCTAACAACTCAAAGGTTATACAGTCAAACTCCTCCTCTGTATAATTATAATTCTCTATCTTCAAAACATCTATATCTTCCTTTAATGTGAAATAGTAGTCTATTATATTTTTATTAGAAGAGGATATATATATTACTTGATTCTTCTCAGATTCTAAAAAATAGGGAACTCCTCCCCTGTATAGTTTCCCATTATTAATTACTGACTTCAATTTCATAAATACCCCTTTATTTTTGTTTGTATACATTATAACGTTCTTTTTTTCTATAGTTTCCTTATACCATGTTTTTTTCTCTCTTCCTTAGTTCATCTATAAAGATTTTATCATAGTATTAATTGAAAAACATAATAAACTTTTTTGATTTAATTCTATGTAAAAAATTATAATTATATATTATATCATTTATGTATATGATCAATAATAATATTAATCCACACAGTAAAGAAATAAAAATCCATCTTTATTTTTGTATGTATACATATTTAATCCAAGGTTTTCCACTTTCATTATGTATACATACAAAAATAAACATATACACTTAATACATCACTTTCTTTTTAATAGTTAGTTGATCATTTGAAAACATTAATAAAAAAGCAATATGATGTTGCAGATGGGCACAATTCTATATTCACGAAATAAATTACTAGTCTTTTGACGGTGCCCCTTGTAGATATAATTTCCCAGACTATAAAAGTAAAGCCTATATTATGTATACGTTCAATAATAAAGTTTCGCTAAATAAAAAAGATCACTGAAGTGACCTTTTTTATTTAGCCTATCATTTACCATCTTTCAAAGCTATTCCTATATATTTTTTTAATGTTATAAAGTATACTCTTTTGGATACTTTTCTTAAATTATATAAAAATTCTTTTGGTATATCTTCATATTGTGAACATAATCCCAAAGCTTTTTCCTCTATAATTAATTTTTCAAATTCATCCAGCCCATGATAATCTTGCATAACATCATGTTTTGGAGCATCTTCAATAACATCTTTTATATTTGTTATCTCTGGATTTTTCAAGTGTTTTCTTGCTTTCTTTAACTGTTTTTTACTCTTTAAAGGTTTTTCTCTGGTTACTTGGTTAAATAAAGTTAGATTGTTTTTATTGGATTTTCTAGCATTCCTATCCATCTTTCTCAAATTTCTTAATATTCCATTTATATATTGGACTAAAGTGGATTTTATTTCCGAGTTAAGACGTTTATATAGAAGGTTTAGTATCTCAATAGCAACCTCTTCTCCATCTTCCCTTATTATCTTTTTAAATTTATTATCTACTCTTTTATTCCAAGCTCTTGAAACAAATATATTTCTTTTACACTTAATTATCTTACTTTGCAGTTCCTCTGAAAAGTCTTTTAATCTTTCTCTTACATCTTCAGATAAGTTAATTTCATTAGTTTTATTTTTGTCAACCTTTGCAGTAATTATCTCAGCATCCATTATCTCATCGTTATCTTTTATTTCTATTTCTTTTATCTTATCCTTTATTATTTCTTTGGTTATAAATGATTTTTCTTTCTTAGCTTTCTTAGCAGCATTTACTGTATCCCATTTCCCCTTGTATTCCACTTGTTTTTCTTGTCCGTTTAGATAACTGGATATATGACAAGTTCCATCTTTATCTTGATTAAATTTATAAATTATATAATAACTGTCCTCTTCGGCAATAAATTCCGAATTAAAATACTCCATATATCCCAATTCTTTTAAAAGCGAAAAAGCTTTCTCAATTCTTTTTAATACTTGCTTTACCCTGCTTAATACATAGATTCTTTTCTCACCGGTTTTATTAACTCTCTCTGTTTCCTGTTCCATTTTTAATGGAATTATAGCTGCTAAAGTCCTGATATTTATAGAATCCTCCTGCTTGGAATATCTAATTTTACTTATATATTTATAGATTCTTGCAGCAATAGGATCCTTTTCCATTATTTCTATAAGAGCTTTAGAATTATATTTTATATATCTTTTATCTTTAATTTTATTTCTGATATTTTTATTCAAAGTTACTTTATAATATACCTTTGTTCCCACTTTAAGTTTTTGATAAGTAAGCAGTTTAAATTCCTCATCTTCAAATTGATAGTTTCCTAACTTACTATGGTTAGATACTTCAAACTGGTATTCAGTACTCTTTAAATTTTTAAGTGCCTGGGCCACCTTGGTATAATAATTTCTATTCATTTTGTTACCTAAAAAATTAACTATAAAATCTGAAATTTCAAATTTTATATACTCGTCTGTATCATTAGTTTCCTTTTTTAACTCATAGAGAGATATAAGGTATGTATAAATTTTTTCTTCAAAAATAGATGGTTGGTATACTTTATCCTCTGAATTCTTTGCAACTAATGTACAATACATAGTCACTCCTAAATCTTCAAAAGAATATTTAAAGTTTATTTTTTTATTTTGTTTTTGAGGTGTAAAAAATGGAAAAACTATCATTTCTATTGGTATATTTATTATATTTTCTTTTAAATCTAAAAAATTACCAGTTTCTTTGATAACAACTTCTCTTACTTCTATTTCAGGAAGTTCACTCATTTTTATATCAACTTTAGTCAAGTCAGTCAACAGTGATCCAGTTTTATTTAAATTAAATTGATCTATTAAATCTACATTTTCTTCCCTTGACATAACCCCTCCATTAATTTTTTTGTCCATTCACAATAATAATCCTAGTGTCATACATAGTATCATCAAAATAAAATAAATTCAACCTTTATTTTTGAAAGTATACATATACTTTGTTCTGTTATTATAGGCGTATAACTGTTCTTTCTTCTCTTTTTCAACTAATAATAATCATAGCAAAATAACTTTTAAAACACTTTAATAAAATTATGTATACGAACATTAATAATACTCACCCTTCAACTACTCTTAATAATATTAGGATTATAAAAAACTATCATTGAAAAAACTAGCCTCAAAGTATGTATATACACAATAATAATTATATTATTCTGAATTTATTGGATTTATTGAGCTTTAAACTAAGGTTGTAAACCAAATCCCTTTAAAAATAACGAATTCAACTTATGTACACACACAATAATAATTAAAAGCTTTAACAAAACAAGTTTTTATTGAGGTTTCATTATCTATAAAGTTGATAAACCTTTATATTTCAAGGCTTTTAGCCTGTGTATATCTACAGTAATAAAAAAATAAGGCTTATTTCTTTTCTAACCCTTATAAAATATAGATTTCCTTTATAACAAATATTGACTTTACTTTTACTACATCTTACAAAAAACAAATACTCTTTTTGGTTACTTTTATAAAAAACTTATTAAAAATTATCTTGACAAAATATAACTTATATATTAGAATTATAAACTGAAATGACAATTTTTTTAAAAGCAATTAGGAGGTGTATCAAAGATGGCAAGTAAGAGAACGTTTCAACCAAATAATAGAAAAAGAAAAAAGGAACACGGATTCAGAAAAAGAATGGCAACTAAAGCAGGAAGATCTGTTTTAAAGAGAAGAAGAGCTAAAGGTAGAACGATATTGTCAGCATAAAACCCGGTGTTCATATCACCGGGTTTTTAAAAATATTTTAAGGAGATTTTATGTTGAAGTTAAAAACAAAATCTGAATTCTTAAAAGTATATAACCAAGGAGAAAAACACTTTGGTTATTTTCAGTTGATCTATTTTAAAAAAAATAATTTAAAAGAAAATAGATTAGGTGTAGTAGCTAGTAAAAAAACTGGCAATGCTGTTTGTCGGAATAAATTAAAAAGACTTTTCAGAGAAAATTTTAGAAAACAAGATGAAAATTTAAAACAAGGATATGATATAGTATTTATAGCTAAAAAAAATGCAGGAGAACAATTTAAGACTTTAAGTTTATCTATGATTGAAAAAGATAGTATAAAAATATTTAAAAGAGCTAAGATGGTTTTATGAAATATATTTTAATATTTTTTGTTAAATTATATCAATGGTTTATATCACCAGTCTTAAAAAAAAATTGTAGATTCCAACCTACTTGTTCTAGTTATATGATTTTAGCAATAACAAAATATGGAAGTATCAAAGGTGTATATCTAGGTCTTAAAAGATTATCAAAATGTCATCCTTTTTGTAAGGGTGGTTACGACCCAGTACCTTAAATTATGAGGAGGAACAAAGTTGATCGGAGCTGTATACGGAGCACTTCAAGGAGTTTTAGAGAGTGCAATAGAAATGATGTACAATATTTTTGGAAATTATGGATTAGCTATAATTGGTATAACAATTTTAATTAAATTAGTATTGTTACCCCTTACGTTAAAACAGGACAAATCGATGGGTGCTATGAAAAAATTACAACCAGAATTAGAAGCACTTAAAGAAAAATATAAAAACGATTCACAAACATTAAATCAGAAAACAATTGAACTATATAAAATACATAAGGTAAACCCAGCAAGTGGTTGTTTACCGATATTATTACAAATGCCAATATTATTTGCACTTTTTGGAGTTTTAAGAAAAACAGGAGCAGATGGAGGAGTTATAGCTGACGGATCTAAATTTCTTTGGTTAACTTTATCTCAACCAGATCCATTTTACTTATTACCATTATTAAATGGTGCTGTATCTTATTTCCAACAAAAATTAATGAGTGCAAGTCAAGGTTCTTCCAATCCACAAATGAAAATGATGACTTATATGTTTCCTGTAATGATGATATTCATCTCATACAAGATGCCGTCAGGATTACAATTGTATTGGTTCGTATCTAGTTTGGCTTCAGTGGCACAACAATATTATATTATGAGTAGAAGGGATGAGGCGTAAAATGAACTTAACTTATCAAATCAAAGCTAAATCAAAAGATGAAGCTATAATCAAAGCTGTTGAAAAACATAATATTGATAAAAACAAAATTGTAGAAATTATTGAAATATCTAAATCAACTTCATTTTTTGGTTTTTTTAAAAAAGATGGAGAATACCAGATTCAGATGGACAAAGCTGCCGAGACAATAGAGGTAAAAATAGAAGATGCGGTAGTAGAAAGAGCCAACGAATTATTAAATAATATGGGATTAGTTTTAACTGTAGATGTTTTAGAAGCTAGAGACCACTATGTTTTAATTAATCTGTCTGGTGAAGACAATGGAATAATTATAGGGAAAAAAGGAAAAACTTTAAATAGTTTTGAATACCTTTTAAATTCTCTATGTAAAAGTGTAAAAGTGGAAGTGGACGTAGAAGGATTTAAGGCGAAAAGAGCAGAAACTCTTAGAGATTTAGCTAGAAAAATGGCTGAAAAAGCATTAAGTACTGATAAACTAGTAAAATTGAATCCAATGCCGCCAAGGGAAAGAAAAATTATTCATGAGATAGTAAATAAATATAAGGAACTTGATACTTTTAGTGAAGGTAGAGATCCTAAGAGATATATTGTGATTAAAAGAAAAAGAATGGGGTAAAACTATGTTTGATACAATAGCAGCAATTTCTACTCCTAGAGGAGAAGGTGGAATAGGAATCGTTAGAATGTCTGGGGAAGCCTCTATAAACATTCTTTCAAAAATATTCAGACCAATATCTAAAAAAACAGTAGAAGAATTAAAGAATTTCACTATTAATTATGGACACCTATATTCAGGGGAAAGTTTAGTAGATGAAGTAATGGTCAGCATAATGAAGGGTCCTAAAACTTATACTAAGGAAGATATAGTCGAGATAAACTGCCATGGTGGTTATCTTATGACCGAGAAAGTATTGGAGTTAGTTTTATCTAATGGAGCTAGAATAGCTGAACAGGGTGAATTTACAAGAAGAGCTTTTATGAATGGAAGATTGGATCTTACCCAGGCAGAAGCTGTAATTGATTTGATCCATGGTAAAACAGAGAAGAGTTTATCACTTTCATTAGATCAATTAAGGGGAGACTTAAAATATCAAATATTGCATTTAAAGAAATTACTTTTAGATGTAGTTGCTCATATAAATGTAGTTTTAGACTATCCTGAAGAGGGGATCGACGATCCGTTACCAGAAGGTTTAGTAGATAATTTAAAGGAAGTTTTGGAAACTTCAGATAAATTATCAGCTTCTTATAATCAAGGAAAAATGATTAAAGAAGGAGTAAAAACAGCAATAGTTGGAAAACCTAATGTAGGAAAATCTAGTTTGTTGAACTCTTTATTAAAAGAAGAGAGAGCAATAGTAACTCATATTCCAGGGACAACAAGGGATGTAATAGAGGAGATTATTAATATAAAAGGGATACCACTAATCTTAGCTGATACAGCAGGAATAAGAAACACAGATGATCTTATCGAGAGTATCGGAGTGGAAAAATCTGAGAAGTTATTAAATGATGCGGATTTAATCTTATTTGTTGTAGATGGTTCTAGAGAACTTAGTGAAGAGGATCTTAGAGTACATAATAATATTCATAGTGAAAAAGTTGTTGGAATATTAAATAAGATAGATATAGAGCAAAAAGTAGACTTGTCTAAATTAGATAAAGTCGGTAGATGGATTGAAATTTCAGCCAAAGAAAATATTGGTATAGCTAAAATGGAAGAAGAAATATATTCTTATATTGTATCAGGTAAAGTTGAAGATTCGTCTGAAACTTTGGTGATAACTAATATCAGACATAGATCTGCCCTAGTTAAAACTAAGGAAGCCATAGAAAATATATTTGAAACAATAAATGTGGGACTGCCAATGGATTTAATAGCTGTAGATCTAAAGGAAGCTTTGGATGCACTAT
The DNA here is from genome assembly GCA_030625925.1 of Fusobacteriaceae bacterium. Taxonomy (GTDB): domain Bacteria; phylum Fusobacteriota; class Fusobacteriia; order Fusobacteriales; family Fusobacteriaceae; genus Psychrilyobacter. Next base: position 9,180 of record DAOUPY010000013.1, read on the forward strand.
CAGAAGTAACTGGAGAGATTTCGTCGGAAGATGTTTTAGATCATATATTTAGTAATTTCTGTGTAGGAAAATAAGTTATAAAAAAAATATGAAATACTGCAGATATTTCTGCAGTATTTTTTTCTTTTAATATTAAGATCTAATATTTAGGTATGTAAAGATAAAAAAATGTATACGAACAAAAATAAAGTTAAAAAAAGGAGAACTTAATGAATTATGATGTAATCGTTGTAGGAGGAGGGCACGCTGGATGTGAAGCAGCTCTGGCCTCAGCAAGATCAGGATTAAAAACAGCTCTGTTCACAATATATTTAGATACTATAGCTATGATGTCGTGCAATCCTTCTATAGGCGGGCCAGGAAAAAGTCATATAGTTGCAGAAGTAGATATATTAGGAGGGGAGATTGGAAGACACACTGATAAATATAATTTACAATTAAAACACTTGAATACCAGTAAGGGACCTGCCGCTAGAATTACTCGTGGGCAGGCTGATAAATATTGGTACAGGGTAAAAATGAAAGAAATGATAGAAAATACTCCTAATTTAGATAGTATCCAAGGTACAATTGATGACATTATTATTGACAATGGACAAATAACTGGTGTTATCTCAGACCTGGGAATAGAATATGGAGCAACTTCTATAATATTAGCTACCGGAACTTTTTTAAAGGGTAGAGTAATAATCGGAGATGTAAAATATCCTGCTGGGAGAATAGGTGAGATGTCTGCCGAAAAACTATCAGACGCTCTAACTAAAAACGGGATAATCTTGGATAGATATCAGACAGCTACTCCTCCAAGGGTGGATATGAGAACTGTAGACTTTAGTAAGATGAAGGAATTGCATGGGGAAGATTATCCAAAATATTTTTCATTATTTACAAAAAAGGAAAAAAATAATAATGCACCTACATGGCTGACGTATACAACTCCTGAAACAGTAAAGGTAGCTCAAGATCTGTTGCAGTATTCACCAATAGTAAGTGGGATAATAGAAACTCATGGGCCGAGACACTGTCCATCACTTGATAGAAAAGTATTGAACTTCCCTGAAAAAACAAATCATCAAATTTTCTTAGAATTGGAATCCAAAGAAACTAATGAACTCTATGTAAATGGTCTGACGACAGCTATGCCGCCTTTTGCTCAAGAAAAGATGATGAGAACCATAGCAGGATTGGAAGATGCTAAAATAATGAGATATGGTTATGCTGTGGAATATGACTATGCACCTTCTTACCAGCTGTACCCCAGTTTAGAAAGTAAAAAAATAAAGAATCTTTATTTTGCAGGACAGATAAATGGAACTTCCGGATATGAAGAAGCAGCAGCTCAAGGATTTTTGGCTGGAGTAAACGCCAGTAGAAAAGTATTGGGAAAAGATCCTATTGTAGTAGATCGAACTGAGGGTTACCTAGGGGTATTAGTAGATGATATAATCCACAAAAAAACTCCAGAACCATACAGAGTTTTACCATCGAGAGCAGAGTACAGACTGACTTTGAGATTTGATAATGCATTTATGAGGTTACTTGATAAAGCAAAAGAGATAGGAATTGTTTCTGAGGAGAAAATTAAATTTTTAGAAGAAGCAAAAGAGATAGTAAAGTATGAAGTTGAAAGAATAAATCAAATAAGTATCTCTATGAAACAAGCAAATGAAGTTTTAGAAAGTGTAGATGCTAAGGATAGATTTGGTAAAGGGGTAAAATTAGCTGAATTATTAAAACAAAAAGAAGTTACATATGATTCTTTGGGATTAATTATAGAGATCAAAGAATTACCGACATTTGTAAAAAATCAAATTGAAACTATAATTAAATATAATGTATTTATCGAGAGGGAAAAAATACAAATAGAAAAATTTAGAAAACTAGAAAATATGAAAATACCAGAAGGGTTTAAATTTGAAACTATACCGGGGTTATCTAATATAGCTCGAGATGGTTTAGAGAATATAAAACCGCTATCTATTGGAGAAGCTACAAGAATAAGTGGTGTAACAGGAAATGATGTAGCTATACTTATTACAAATTTAGAGAATATGAAATAAATCTTTAGGCCTTGTCCTAATATTAATAGTTAACAAATATGTATACATACAAAAATAAAGTTGAATTATACTTTAAAATATTTACTTAAAAATATAATTTGTGATACAATTTATTCAGGAGATGAAGCTCTCCTTAGATTTAAGTGTCTAAAACTACTTGAAAAAAGTTAATGGCTTCTACATCGATACAATTTTTGTATTGGTGTAGGAGTTTTTTTATTATATATTTTTAGGAGGAAAGTTATGTTAAATATTTTAGTTTCATTTTTAATTTTATTTGTAGGTGGAGTAGCAGTTGGGAAATTAGTAGAAAAAATATATCTCCCTAAACTAATAGGTATGATTGCATTCGGCTGTATAGCTAACGTATATCTAAAAATAATAGATCCTGCAGCTTTGGAATTTGGAGGGGTTTTAAAGAATTTAGCTTTAGTAGTTGTATTACTTATAGCAGGCCTGGGAATTAGAAAAAAACAAATAAAAAAAGTGGGCAGACCAGCGGTGCTGCTCAGCTTGATACCTGTGTCAGTAGAGGGATTAGCAGTTATGTTTTTATCTATAAAAATCTTAGGACTGCCAACAATACAAGCTGGAATATTAGGATTTATAATAGCGGCAGTGAGCCCGGCGGTATTAGTACCTGCCATGGTAGACCTAATAAAAAGGGGTTTAGGAGAAAAAAAAGCTATACCTCAGATGCTGCTGACAGGAGCTTCGGCAGACGACAGTGTAGCTATCGCTATGTTTACGTCTTTTATGGGGATGTATTTAGGTACCGGTGGCGGAATTTTAAAAAATCTAATAACTATACCAATATCTACAGTAGTTGGTATAGCAGTAGGAATTTTAGTAGCTGTAATCGCAGGGGAAATATCCAAAAAAATAAAATCTGAGATCTTTCAAACTATATTAGTAGGAGGAGCGGCTGTCGGAATGAGGATAATTGAAACTGCATATCACCTAAGGTACTTTAATTCTCTTTTAGGAATAATGGTAATAGGTTATGTAATAACTAACTATTACGAGTGGTTAGGAAATAATATAATGGATGGATTGGGTAAAGCTTGGTCTGTTGGAGCTGTGTTTTTATTTACATTAGTAGGAACTGCTATAGATCCCTCACTTGTTGGAAATATATTTTATATAGGTAGTATGATAGTTTTTATATCCCTTATAGTCAGATCAACGGGTGTTTTAATAGCTCTGATAGGTACAGATTTAAATCGAAAAGAGAGACTATTTTGTGTGATAGCTTATCTACCCAAAGCGACAGTTCAATCAGCTAAAGCTGGTATACCTCTTCAAATGGGAGTTGTGGGTGGAGAGCTGATACAAGCCATGGCAATATTGAGTGTAATCATAACAGCACCAATAGGAGCTATCGGAATAAGATTAAGTGCAGATAAATTATTAGAGAAATAAATTGGTTAATTAAAAAAATATGTTATCAATGTTTCACGCTGATAACATATGAGTTACTTGCCTGTAAACCAATAAAACCAAAGATAATTGAGGTGTAGTTTTTAAAAATATAAAAAACAAAAAAAAACAAAAAAAAAATCATAAAAAAACAAAAAAATCCTTGACGAAAACTTGTAAACACGGTATACTTCTTCTTGTCCGCAAGGGAAAGCGAAAGCAATCAGGAGCGAGACAAACAATAGGACATTAGCAATTAAATAGAGAAAGAAAGTGTAAATTAAAAACTCAATTGTCGTTTAAAACTTATGTTTTAAACAATCGATTAAGGTGTACAGTGGAAAGAACCACTATAAAAATATATTGAAATTTTTTATTAGTTTTATACTAATAGTAGATGGAAAGCTAAACTTCATTTATGAAGTTAGGATATAAATTTGAATGTAGAGTTTGATC